>CAYYFX010000025.1:0-42763 GCA_964471155.1 uncultured Gemmatimonadota bacterium
CGGCGCCGCTGCGCCGGGGGGACGGGTTCACGGCCGGACAGCGCGCGTTGCTGGGCAGCCTGTCCGAGGCGCGGCTGCTGGTCACCACGGCGAACGCCAAGGCGGCCAGGCCGCGGGAGTAGCCCCGCGAGCGGTGGACGACCGCGGCCCCGTCCACGGCCAGTCCGGCACGACGGGCAGGGCCCCGACGCGGGCCGACACCGCGTTTGCCCCACCGCGGCTAACCGCCGGGCGCCGTTCTGCCGATCCCTCCCTGGCAAGCCGGCGGCGCGCCGGGGGGAGGCGGCGGTGGAGCGGATCCGGATCGGGGTGGCCGGCGCGGGACGCATCGGACGCCGGCACGCGGAGAACCTGGCGCACCTCGTGCCGGGCGCGTGCGTCGTGGCGGTGGCGGACCCGCGCGCGGACGCCGCGCGCGCCGCGGCCGCCGCGTGCCCGGGCGCCCGCCCCGTGGAGGACCCGCGCCGCCTGCTGGACGCGGCGGACGTGGACGCGGTCGTCATCGCGTCCCCCACCGAGACGCACGCCCCGCTGCTCGAGGCCGCGGCCGCGGCCGGCAAGCACGTGTTCTGCGAGAAGCCGCTGGACCTGGACCTTGAGCGCGCGCGCGCCGCCGTGGACGCCGTGCGCCGCGCCGGCGTGCTGCTGCAGCTCGGCTTCAACCGCCGCTGGGATCCGTCGTTCCGCCGCATCGCGGAGGCCGTGCGCGCCGGCGAGATCGGCGCGCCGCATCTCGTCCGCATCACGAGCCGGGACCCGTCGCCGCCGTCCGCGGAGTACGTGCGCGCATCCGGCGGGCTGTTCCTCGACATGGCCATCCACGATCTCGACATGGTGCGCTTCGTCTCCGGGCGCGAGGCGGACACGGTGTACGCCGAAGGCAGCGTGCTCGTGGACGAGTCGATCGGCCGCGCGGGCGACGTGGACACCGCGGCCGTCACGCTGCGCCTCGCCGGCGGCGCCCTCGCCCTCGTGGACAACTCGCGCCGCGCCGTCTACGGCTACGACCAGCGCGTGGAGGTGTTCGGATCGGCCGGGTGCCTGCTCTCCGGCAACGTGACACCGACCACGGTGAGCCGCTGGGACGCGGACGGACGCCACGGCGAGGCGCCGCTCCCGTTCTTCCTGGAGCGGTACCGCGAGTCCTACGTGGAGGAGCTGGCCGCGTTCGTGCGCTGCGTGCGCGAAGGCCGCGCGCCCGGCCCCGACGGAGACGACGGGTTGCGCGCGCTCGAGCTGGCGGAGTGCGCGCGCCGGTCCTGGCGCGAGCGCCGCCCCGTGTCCGTGCACGAAGTGGCCGCGAAGGTGCGCGCGGCGTGAACGCGGACGACCTCCTCGCGCCGCCGCCCGGCGACTTCGACGGCCGCGTCACGCTCGTGTCCGAGGACGACGCGGCGTTCGCGCCCGGCCTCACCCTGGAGCTGCGCCGGCTGCGCGCCGGGGAGTCGGCGCGGGAGCGCGATCCCCGCGAGAGCGCGTGGCTGCTCCTCGCGGGCGCCGGGGACGTGGCCGCCGGCGGCGTGGCGGCTGCCGTGGCGCGGCGCTCGCTCTTCGACGCGGCGCCGTGGACGCTGCACGTGCCCGCCGATGCCGAGATCGCGGTCTCCGCGCGGGAGCCGTCCGAGTGGGCCGTCCTCCGCGCGACGAACCCGCGTCCCTTCGCCCCGCGGCTCTTCCGGCCCGACGAGTGCGAACGCGAGATCCGCGGCCGCGGGCTGGCGCAGGGCGCGTGCGAGCGCGAGGTGCGCCTGGTCTTCGATCGCGCCGCGCGCCCCGCGTCCGCCATGGTGCTCGGCGAGGTGGTGACCTATCCCGGCAAGTGGTCCAGCTACCCGCCGCACGCGCACCCGCAGAGCGAGGTGTACCACTACCGCACGGACCGGCCGGAGGGATACGGGCACGCGGAGTGCGGCGAGCGCGTGTTCCGCGTGCGCTCGGGACACACGCTGCGGATCCCCGGCGGGCTCACCCACGCGCAGGCGGCCGCGCCGGGGTATGCGCTGTGGTACCTGTGGGCGGTGCGGCACCTCCCGGACGCGCCGTACGAGGGGTTCGCCACGGAGCCGGCGCACGCGTGGATCCTGGATCCCGCGCGGCAGGGATGGAGACCGGCGTCGTGAGCACCATCCGGCTCACCGCGGCCTCCGCGATCGTGGAGTTCCTGAAGCGGCAGTGGATCGAGCGCGACGGCGAGCGCCATCGCCTCGTGCGCGCGGTCGCCGGGATCTTCGGCCACGGCAACGTGGCGGGCCTCGGCCAGGCGCTCGCGGAGCGCGGCGGCGCGGACCTGCCCTTCCTGCAGCCCAAGAACGAGCAGGCCATGGTGCACCTCGCCGCCGCGTACGCGAAGGCCGTGCACCGCCTCGGCACGATCGCCTGCACCACCTCGGTGGGCCCGGGCGCGACGAACATGGTCACCGGCGCGGCCGGCGCCACGATCAACCGCCTGCCCGTGCTGCTCCTCCCCGGCGACGTCTTCGCCTCGCGCTTGCCCGCGCCCGTGCTGCAGCAGCTCGAGTCGCGCGGCGCGGGCGACGTCTCCGTCAACGACTGCTTCCGTCCGGTGGCGCGCTTCTGGGATCGCATCACGCGCCCCGAGCAGCTCCTCGCGTCCTTGCCCGAGGCGATGCGCGTGCTCGCGTCCCCCGCGGAGACCGGCGCCGTGGTCGTGTGCCTGCCCGAGGACGTGCAGACCGAGGCGTGGGACTTCCCGGCCGCGTTCCTGGAGGATCGCGTGCACGTCGTGCCGCGCCCGCGCCCGGACGCCGCCGCGCTCGCCGCGCTCACGACGCGGCTCCGGTCGGCGGCGCGGCCGCTGCTCGTGGCCGGCGGCGGCGTGCACTACGCGGGCGCCGAATGCGCGCTGCGCGCGCTCGCGGACCGCACGGGCATCCCGGTGGCGGTCACGCAGGCCGGCAAGGGCGCCCTGCCCGACGACCACCCGTTCTGCCTCGGCGCGATCGGCGTCACCGGAACGTCCGCCGCGAACGAGGCCGCGCGCGCCGCCGACTTCGTGCTCCTCGCCGGCACGCGCCTCTCGGACTTCACGACGGCGTCGCACACGCTCTTCGCGAACCCGGACGTCCGCTTCGCCTCGATCCAGATCGACCCCTTCGACGCGGCGAAGCTCGGCGCGCTGCCCGTGGTCGCCGACGCGAAGGTCGCGCTGGAGGAGCTGGCCGAGGCGCTCGCGGGATGGCGCGTGCCGGACGACCACACGCACCGGATCGCGGCGGCCCGCGCCGCGTGGGAGGACGCCTGGCGATCCGTCGTACGCCCGCCGCGCGCGGACCGGCGCGGCCTCACCCAGCCCGAGGTCATCGGGATCCTGCGCGAACACCTCGGCGCGGACGCCACGATCGTGCACGCCGCCGGCGGACTGCCCGGGGACCTGCACAAGCTCTGGCGCGCCCGCTGCGCCGACGACTACCACGCAGAGTACGGCTACTCCTGCATGGGCTACGAGATCGCGGGCGCCCTCGGCGTGAAGCTGGCGCGCCCGGAGCGCGAGGTCTTCGCGCTGGTCGGCGACGGGAGCTGGCTCATGCTGCACGCCGAGCTGGTGACGTCGCTGCAGGAGGGCGCGAAGATCACGGTCGTCCTCTTCGACAACGGCGGCTACCGCTGCATCCACGCGCTGCAGGAGAGCTGCGGCGGGCGACCCTTCGGGAACGAGTTCCGGCGCCGCGCGGACGGCGAGCTGGCCGGCGACCTCCTGGAGATCGACTACGCGGCGGCCGCCCGCGCGCTCGGCGCCGTCGGCCTGCGCGCGGACACGCCGGACGCGCTCGCCGCGGCGCTCGCGGACGCGCGCGCCGCGGACCGAAGCGTCGTGGTGCACGTGCGCACGGAGGCGGGGCCGCCCGTGCCGTCGTCCGCATGGTGGGACGTCCCGGTGGCGGAGGCCTCGGGCGACGCGGCGGTGGTCGCCGCGCGCCGCCGGTGGACGGAGGCCGCGGCCGCCCGCCGCTGGCACGGGGGGACGTGGTGAACGCGCTGCGCGACGGCGTCCGCGTGGGGATCAACCCCATCGCGTGGACGAACGACGACTTCCACGAGCTGGGCGACGACATCCCCCTGGAGCGGTGTCTCGCCGAGGCGCACGACGCCGGGTACGCGGGCATCGAGCTGGGTCGCAAGCTGCCGCGCGATCCCGCGGCGCTGCGCCTCGTGCTGGACGCGGCCGGCCTCGCGCTGGTGTCCGGGTGGCACTGCCTGTACCTGCGCGACAACGCGGTGCACGAGGAGCGGCGCCGGTTCCGCGCGCACCTCGCGCTGCTGCGCGCGCTCGCGTGCCGCGTGGCGATCGTGGCGGAGTGCTCCGGGCGGACGTACACGGACCGGGCGGCGCCGCTCCGGTTCGGCGCGGGCGCCCCGCGCCTGGACGACGCGTCGATGTCCGCGCTCGCGCGCGGCCTGGACGAGCTGTCCGCGCTGGCGGCGGACGCCGGCATGGCGCTGGCCTACCACCCGCACGCCGGCACCGTGATCCAGGACGCGGAGGACGTGGACCGCCTGTTCGCGCGCACGCGCCGCGCGGGCCTCCTGTTCGACTCGGGACACCTGGCCCTGGCCGGCTCCGACCCGCCGGACACGCTGCGCCGCTGGGGCGATCGCGTGACCCACGTGCACCTGAAGAACGTGCGCCCCGCGGTGGCGCGGCGCGCCCGCGCCGAGGGCCACAGCTTCGAGCGTGCCGTGAAGGCCGGCGTGTTCACCGTTCCGGGGGACGCCGAGGGCGGCGTGGACTTCGACGCCGTGTTCGCGGAACTCGCGCGGCTGGGCTACGCCGGGTGGCTCGTCGTGGAGGCGGAGCAGGATCCGGCCGTCGCGGAGCCCGCCGCGTACGCGCGGCGCGGGCGCGAACACGTGCGGGCCGCGGCGGGGGTGTGACCGTGGCCACCGCTTCGAACCTGCGGCGCACGATCGAACTCGGCGTGGAGCTCTGGAACGACTCGTGCGATCCCGCGGAGCTGGCGGAGGCCATGGCGATCGGCGCGGTCGGCGCCACGTCGAACCCGGTGATCGTGGGGCAGGCGGTGGAGGCGTCCCCGGGAACGTGGCTGCCGGTGGTGGACGAGCTGGTGCGCGCCGACCCCGCGGCCACGGAGGACGACGTGGCGTGGCGGCTGATCGAGCGCGTCGTGACGGACGCGGCGCGGCTGCTCGCGCCCGCGCACCGCAGGAGCCGGGGCCGCGCGGGGTGGCTGTGCGCGCAGGTGGATCCGCGGCTGCACCGCAACGCGCCGCGGATGGTGGAGCATGCGGAGCGGTTGGCGTCGCTCGCGCCGAACATCGCGGTGAAGATCCCCGCCACGGCCGCGGGCGTGGACGCGATCGAGGAGCTCGCCGCGCGCGGGATCCGCACGAACGCCACGGTGTCGTTCACGGTGGCGCAGGCGGTGGCGTGCGCCGAGGCGGTGGAGCGGGGCGTGGCGCGCGCCGCGGCCGCGGGACGCGCCCCCGGATCCTTCGCCCCGTACGTCACGATCATGATCGGTCGCGTGGACGACTACCTGCGCCGCCTCGCGGACGAGCGCGGCGTGGCGATCGATCCGGCCCATCCGCACCACGCCGGGATCGCCGTGTTCAAGCAGGCGCACGGCGTGTTCACGCGCCGGCGCTTCCGCGCGAGGCTGCTGGCCGCCGCGTACCGGCACCCGCTGCACTGGACGGAGCTCATCGGGCCGGGGATCGTGCAGTCCATCCCGTACGCGTGGTGGAAGCGGTTCGAGGCGTCGTCCCTCGTGCCGCGCGCCACGCTGGAGGAGCCCGTGGCGGACGGCGTGCTGGAATCGCTCCGCGGCAGCTTCCCGGAGTTCGTCGCCGCGCACGACGAGGCGGGGCTCGCGCCCGAGCAGTTCGCCGGGTACGGCGCCAGCGTCCACACCCTGCGGCAGTTCCTGGACGGCTACGACCGGCTCGTCTCCCTCGTGCGGGAGCGGATGGTCCGCTGAGCCCGACGGCGTGGTAGCTTCCCCCCGTCCCCGGCGGAGGGTTCGTCCATGCCGTCCGATCGTCCCCGCTGCCTCGCCTGCGACCGCGACTCCGACGCCACCCCGCTCGTCGCCCTGGAGCACCGCGGCGCCCGCGCCTGGATCTGCCCGCAGCATCTTCCCGTGCTCATCCACGATCCCGCCCGCCTGGTGGGCCGTCTCGAGGGCGCGGAGAACCTCCGCCCCGCCGATCACCACGATTGACCGCGAAGGGACGCGCCATGACCCCGCCGAAGTCCGAGAAGAAGAAGGCCCCGGCGAAGCGGCGGAAGAAGGGGGCGGAGCCGGAGTCGCGCGGGCTCGCCGCGCGCGAGCTGCGCGGCGGCGCGCCGCCGGCCGGGGTGGAGGCGCTGGCGCGGCGCGTGGCCGAGGACGGCGGCGACGCGCTGGCCGCGTTCCGCGATCCGCTCGGCGGCCACTGGCAGGTGTTCGCCGCGCTGCCCATCGCGCTCGTGGAGCCCACGCCCTACCAGCGCGACCTCTCCGCGCCGCACGTGAAGCGGCTCGCCGCGGCCATCGAGAAGCTCGGGCGCTACCTGGATCCCGTGATCGCCGTGCGCACGGACGACGGGAAGTACTGGACCCCGAACGGACACCACCGCCTCGCCGCGATGCGCTCGCTCGGCGCGCGCTCCATCGCCGCGCTCGTGGTCCCGGAGGAGGAGGTGGCGCGGCGGATCCTGCTGCTGAACACGGAGAAGGCGCACAACCTGCGCGAGCGCGCGCTGGAGGTGGCGCGGCTGGCCGAGTCCATCGCGCCGCTCGATCCGCGCCCGGAGAAGGAGTTCGCCGCGGAGTTCGAGGAGCCGGCGCTGCTCACGCTGGGCTTCTGCTACGCGGAGCGCGGCCGCTTCGCGGGCGGCGCGTTCCGCCCGGCGATCGCGCGCGTGGAGGCGTTCCTGGACGCGAGGCTGCCGGCGGCGCTGGAGGTCCGCCGGGACCGCGCGGCGCGCGTGCTCGCGCTGGAGGACGCCGTGAACGACGCGGTGGCGAAGCTCAAGAAGAAGGGGCTGGACAGCCCGTACCTCAAGGCGTTCGTGGTGGCGCGCATCGACCCGCTCCGCTTCCGCCGCGGGGCGAAGGGCGAGTTCGACGACGTGGTCGCGAGGATGACGCGCGCCGCCGAGGCGTTCGACGCGGGGAAGGTCCGCGCCGACCAGGTGGCGAAGAGCGGCGGGGCCCCCGAGGAGTCATGAGGGCCATGGTCCTGGACGCGCCGGGGCGCCCGCTCCGCGCGGCCGACCTCGCGCGCCCGGTCCCGGGACCGGGGCAGGTGCTCCTGGAGATCCGCGCGTGCGCCGTGTGCCGCACGGACCTGCACGTCGTGGACGGGGAGCTTGCGCAGGCGAAGCTGCCGCTCGTCCCCGGGCACGAGATCGTCGGGGTCGTGGCGGAGACCGGTCCGGGCGTGGAGACGCCGGCGCGCGGCGCGCGCGTCGGCGTGCCGTGGCTCGCGTGGACCTGCGGGGAGTGCGCCCGCTGCCGCGCCGGCGCGGAGAACCTGTGCGCGGCCGCGCGCTTCACGGGCTACACGGTGGACGGCGGCTACGCCGAGTTCGCGGTCGCGGACGCGCGGTACTGCTTCGCCGTCCCGGACGCCTACGACGACGCACACGCCGCGCCGCTGCTGTGCGCGGGGCTGATCGGGCACCGCGCGTACCGGCTCGCCACGGAACGGCCCGTCGCGGGCGAGGCCGCGCGCGTGGGGCTGTACGGCTTCGGCGCCGCCGCGCACCTCGTGGCGCAGGTGGCGGCGGCGGACGGCCGCGCGGTCTTCGCGTTCACGCGCCCCGGCGACGCCGACGCGCAAGCGCACGCGCGATCCCTGGGCGCCGCCTGGGCCGGCGGCTCCGACGAGGCGCCGCCCGTGCCGCTGGACGCGGCCATCCTCTTCGCGCCGGTCGGGGCACTCGTGCCGGCCGCGCTCGCCGCCGTGCGCCCGGGCGGGATCGTGGTGTGCGCGGGGATCCACATGAGCGACATCCCGTCGTTCCCGTACGCGCTGCTGTGGGAGGAGCGCGCCGTGCGCTCCGTGGCGAACCTGACGCGCGCGGACGGCGAGGCCTTCCTGCACCGCGCCGCCCGGACGCCGCTGCGGGTGGACGTGCGGACGTACCCGCTGCGGTCGGCGAACGAGGCGCTGGCCGACCTGCGCGGCGGCCGCGTCGTCGGTGCGGCCGTCCTGGTCCCCGCCGGCTAGGGCCCGGTCCGCGGGGGCGGCGCCTCGCCCGGCCGCCCCGCGAGCGCCGGATTCAGCACGAGGATCTCGATGCGGCGGTTGCGCGGGTCCAGCGGGTCGGCGCCGACGCTGAGGCGCGTGTCCGCGTAGCCGCGGATCGCGTCGATCCGCGCGGACTCGACGCCGGACTCGGTGAGCAGGCGGCGGGCGGCGTTCGCCCGATCCGCGGACAGCTCCCAGTTCGTGTAGCCGAGATCCCCGGCGTACGGCTTGCTGTCCGTGTGCCCCTCAACCGCGACGTCGTACGGCAGCGTGCCCACCACGCGCCCGATCGCGCGGATCGCATCCGCGCCGCGCCCCGACAGGTCCGCCTTGCCCAGGTCGAAGAACGAGTTCTCGCTGGCCTCGTTCAGCCGGATGCGCATGCCTTCCGGCCCCACGCTCACCTCGATCTGGTCCTGCAGATCCTCGAACTCGGGCAGCGCGCGCAGCGCCTCCAGGATCTCCTCCGCCTTGCGCCGGAGCTCGGACTCCACGTCCGGCTCGCGGCCCGTCTCGTCCGGCGCGGCGCCCGGCTGCCCGGCCCCCGGCGATCCGGGCATCACCCCCGCGCCGCCCTTCGCCGCGAATCCCACCGGATCGCTGAAGTACGCGGCCACGCTCTCGCGCACCTCGGTCCCCTGCGACACGAGCCACATCACCAGGAAGAACGCCATCATCGCGGTCACGAGATCCGCGTACGCGACCTTCCAGGCGCCGCCGTGGTGGTCGTCGTGCGCGCGGCACTTGCGTTTGCGGCGGCGCGGCGCGGGGGCGGCGGCTTCGGCCATGGCGTCAGGACGCGGCGGCGGTGGCCGCGCGACCGGCCTTGCAGGCGGCCTCCAGCTCGGTGTAGCCGGGGCGGACCGTCTCCGGCAGCGAACGGCGGGCGAACTCCACCGCCACCGCGGGCACGGACCCGCGCACGAACCCCAGCACCACCTGCTTGATGGCCTGCGTGTAGCGCGCGTCCGCCTCGGCCTGCGCCGCCAGGTTGTTCGACAGCGGCTGCACGAAGCCGTAGGACAGCAGCACGCCGAGGAAGGTGCCCACGAGCGCGGCGCCCACGTGGTGGCCGATCTCCTCGGGCGGGCCGCCGATGTGCTGCATCGTGATGACGATGCCCAGCACCGCGGCCACGATTCCGAGCCCCGGCAGCGAGTCCCCCACCGTGGCCAGGGCCTTCGGCGGCTTCGCGCTCTCGTGGTGGTGCGTCTCGAGATCCGTGTCCATCAGCTCCTCGAGGTCGTTCGGATCCGTGAGCGCCCCGGAGACGAACAGGCGCAGCGTGTCCACGAAGAAGTCCAGCGCGTGGTGGTTGGCGAGGAAGCGCGGGTACTTGGAGAGGATCGGGCTCTGGTGCGGTTCCTCGATGTGCGGCTCGAGCGCCAGCGCGCCCTCGCGCCGCGCGATGCTGAAGAGCTCGAACAGCATGACCAGCAGCTCCCGGTAGTCGCTCTTCGCGTAGCCCGGCCGGAGGATCCTGCCCAGCCCGCCGCCGATGGACTTCAGCACGGGAAGCGGCGTCCCGGTCAGCATGCCGCCGAGCGCGGCGCCGCCGATGATGATGAACTCGTTCGGCTGGAACAGAAGGATCAGGTGCCCGCCGCTGAGGAGGTAGCCGCTCAGGACGGCCACCACCACCACGGCGAGCCCGACGAGGGCGAACATGACGGACTCCTCCGGAGGACTCCGGAAGAATCGGCATTCGTTGCCATGACTTGAGGGGTTTCGCCAACCGCTGCGGATCCGGGCTATCCTGCGCCGGTCCGGGGGGTGCCATGGCGGACGGCCGGAAGCTGCACGTGTGCTACATCAGCGGGCTGGACCTGCGGCACGTGACGCCGGACGTCACGCCCGTCCTCGCGGCGGCCGTGGCCGGCCCCGCGTTCGTCCCGCTGCGCAACGCCCCGAGCAACGAGCTCTTCCCCACGCTGGTGACCGGGGTGTCGCCGCCGCGGCACGGCGTCTGGGGCGTGAAGCTCGCCCCGCGGGAGCCGTCGGCGGCGGACCGGATCGCGGATCTCGTTCCGGAGGCGATCGCCACCACGTGGCAATGCGTGCGGCACTGGGCGGACCGGCGGTACGACCTCGCCGCGGTCCCGCCGCGCCGGCGCCGGCGGCTCGCGCTGACGCGCACGAAGTACAAGCGGCGCACGCTGCGCCCGGAGGCGTTGCACCGGATCGGCGGCGTGCCCACGGTGTTCGACGTGGCCGGCGCCGGCCGCAGCCGGTACCTGTTCAGCGCCTCCTATGCGCCGCAGGACGACGTGCTCGGCCGCGTCGGGTTCGGCGACGTGGACCTCGAGTTCCTGGAGCTGTACTCCCTGGACCGGCACCAGCAGTGGAACCTGCACGACCCCGGGGAGACGGCGCGCTTCCATGCCGTGGTGGACGGGTTCCTCGGCCGGCTCGCCGCGCGCGCCGCCGCGCACGGCGTGCGCGTCCTGGTCGTGTCGGACCACGGGCACCAGGTCATCGAGGAGTCGATCGATCTCGTGCGCCTGTTGCGGGACGCCGGGATCGGGCCCCGGCACGCGGACTGGTTCATCGAGGTGTCCAGCGTGCGCTTCTGGATCCGCGATGCGGGCGCGCGCCGCGCGCTGACGGAGCGGCTGGCCGCGCTCGGCCGCGGCACGCTGTGCACGTGGGAGGAGATGCGCGCGCACGGGATCGCGCTGACCGACGGCAGCTACGGCGAGCTCTTCTACTGGCTGGACCCCGGCCGGATCTTCTTCCCGCACGACTTCCACCATCCGCTCGCGAACCTCTGGCTCGGGCTCACGGACCGGCTGCAGCGGAACCGCCTGCGGGACCCGCGGCATCGCGGCAACCACGGCCACCTCCCGCACCACGACGCGGAGCGCTCCTTCGCCGCGATGCTGGACGGGGGGCGGCGGCTGAAGGCCGACGGCCACGTGGTGGACGTGGCGCCCAGCATGCTCGCGCTGCTGGGACTCGCCGACGACACGGCGCGGGAGGGGACTCCCCTGTTCGCTTGACGGCCCGGGAGACCCGCCCCGCCCGGCCCGGGGCTTCAGCGGCGGTCCCGCCCCGCCGATCCCGCAGGAAGGGACCGGAGACGCCCCGCCGGCGTCGCTCGCACGCGCCGGCTCGCCGGGCCCGGGAGGAACGGGATGAGGTGGTATCTGGCGGTCGTGAGGAAGTACGCCGTGTTCGCCGGTCGGGCGCGGCGGAGCGAGTACTGGTACTTCTGCCTGTTCAATCTCCTCATCAGCCTGGCCCTCGGCACGATCGACGGCCTGAGCGGTCTCTTCGACATGGACACCGGCGTGGGCCTGCTCGGCGGGCTGTACGCGCTGACCGTGCTCGTGCCGGGCATCGCCGTGTCGGTCCGCCGCCTGCACGACACGAACCGCAGCGGCTGGTGGCTCCTGCTCGGCCTGGTGCCCATCGTGGGCGTGATCGTGCTGCTGCTGTTCACGGTGCAGGAGGGCAACTCGGGCGCGAACCGTTTCGGGAGCAACCCGAGGACGGTCACGGCGTAGCCGCACCCGGCGACGCGCCGTCGCCGGCCTAGGCGAGGCCGCGCTCCTCCAGCTCGTCCTCGTCCCAGCCGAGGTGGTGCCCGATCTCGTGGAGCACGGTCACGCGGATCTCGTCCTCCAGCTCCTCGCGCGTGGCGGCGCTTCGCTCCAGGTTCCGCTGGAACAGGTAGATCGTGTTCGGCATCCCGCCCGAGTCCCCCACCGAGCGCTCCACGAGGCTCTGCCCCGTGAAGAGCCCGAGGATCTGCGGATCGAGCGGCGGATCCGAGTCGCGCAGCAGGTCGTCGGACGGGAACGGCTGCACGAAGAACGCGGCGCCGTCCAGCACGCGCCGGATCTCCGGGTCCAGCTCCGCCACCGCCGCCTTCGCCACCGCGAGGAACTCGTCCTCGCGCATCTCCACCGGCTTCGGGTAGCGCTCCGGATCGAGCCGCGTGGACATCGCCAGCTCGCGCCGCGCCACCGCGTCGTTGCCCATGCGCTCCGCGAGGAGGCCGCGCAGGTGGTGCGCATCGGCGGACTTCGCGTCCAGCTCCAGCGCGGCCTCCACCGCGTCCGCGGCATCCTCGAAGCGGCACGCGCGGAAGTACGCCCACGCGAGCGCGTTGTGGGCCTCCGGCCAATCGGGCCCCGCATCGGTGGCCGTTTCCA
Source organism: uncultured Gemmatimonadota bacterium (assembly GCA_964471155.1). Taxonomy (GTDB): domain Bacteria; phylum ARS69; class ARS69; order ARS69; family ARS69; genus CAYYFX01. The sequence goes on from CAYYFX010000025.1 coordinate 12,375, forward strand.
GCTCCGCGGCGGCGGCCTCCGGCTCGTCCGAGTCCAGCAGCGCCACGCCGAGCAGGTAGCGGAGCTCGGGCGCGTCGCCCTCGTCGTTCAGGGCCTTGAGCGCGCGCGTGACCGCCGCGTCCGACCGACCCTCCTCGAGGAGCGCCCAGATCTCGTCCCACAGCTCGTCGATTCGCGTCTCGTCCATCGGGCAACTCCTCCGACCGCGGGCCGGATCAGGGGGCGTGGAGTGTACCCCCCTTCGGCCCGGCGCGTCGCCTGCCCCCGACCGCCCTGTAAAAACCGGGGCCGACGCGGCGGCCTTCGGCCTCCTCCGGACGGCCCCCCTTGCCGTTCGCCGGACCGCGCGCAAAGGTGGGTCCGCACCGCCCGTCCGTTCCCCGGTCCGGCATCCCCCCGGGCCGCCTCCTCGCGCGGTGTGGTTGCGAGCCCGGTCCGGGCCGTCCGATCCCCTGGCGCGTAACACCCATCCCCCGCCACCGGGACGCGACGCCCCGCCGTCTGCCCGGGGGAGGAGCGGATGATCGCGGACACCCTGCGCGTTCTCCTGGCGGAGGCCGAAGCGGCGCACCGGCGCGTCCTCGCGAGCGCGCTGGAGGCCGCCGGCCACGGCGTGGACCAGGCCAGGGACGGCGACGCGGCCGTCCGGCTGGCCGCCGTCGCCGCGTACGACGTGGTCGTTCTCGACGGGCGGTTGAACGGCGGGGACGGCGGATCGGTGTGCCGCGCCATCCGCAAGCTCCACCCCGCGGTCCCCGTGCTCCTGCTGGTGGGCGAGGACGGCCCGCGCTCCCGCGACCCCGGGTGCGGGGCCGACGTCTGGCTCCGGCGGCCGTTCGCGCCGCGCGAGCTGGTGAGCCACGTGCGCGGGCTGCGGCGGCACGCGGCGGCCTCCATGCTCGCGCCCGAGATGCTGGACGTGGACGGCGTGCACCTGGACCTCGCGCGCCGCTGCGCCTTCCGGGACGGGCGCCCCGTCGCCCTGACCGCGCGGGAGGTCGGCATCCTGCGCTGGCTGTACAACCACCGCACCCGCGCCGTGTCCCGCGCCGAGCTGCTGGAGGAGGTGTGGGGCGTCCCCGGCGACCTGGAGACCCGCACCGTGGACATGACCATCTCGAACCTGCGCCGGAAGATCGAGCCGCGCACGGCCGCGCCCCGGATCATCGTGACGGTGAAGGGGCTCGGCTACCTCTGGGGCGCCGCGGACTGACCCGCGCGCGCCCCTTGCCCGCCGGGTGCCCGCTCTGCGAAGATGCGCGCCCCGGAGGTGCGCATGGCGGGGAGCATGTTCCTGAAGCTCGGCGACGACCCGAAGTTCCGCGGCGGGTGCACCGCCCCGGGCCACGCGGGCTGGATCGAGTTGCAGCACGTGTCGTGGGGCTGGCACGAGTCCCGCGATCCTGCCGGCACCCGGACGCCCGTCCCCGCGGCCACGGACGTCTCCGTCAGCACGGAAGAGATCGTCGGCACGAGCGCGCTATTCCGCGCGTGCCTCGACGACACGATCTTCCCGCTCGTCCTCGTCGACCTCGTCCCCGCCGGCGGCCCGACGCTGCGGTTCGAGCTGCGGAAGGCCACCGTCCCCTCGATGTCGACGACGCCGGCACGGGACGGGAAGCCGAACACCCAGGCCATGCTGAAGGCGGAGCGCATCGGGGTGGCGTCCGCGGCGGCCGCGCCAGCCGGCCGCCCCGCCCCATGACCGCGTCCCCCCGCACCGACCGGCGCCCGCCGGCGCCCGCCGCGCCGCCCGCGGAGCGCGGCGTGTTCTGCAACCGCACGCTGAACCTCCGCTCCATCCGCGCCATCGGCTACGACATGGACTACACGCTCATCCACTACCGCGTGGACGAGTGGGAGCGTCGCGCGTACGAGCACACGTGCGCGCGCTTCCTCGAGCGCGGCTGGCCGGTGGACGGGCTGCAGTTCGACCCGGCGTCGGTCACGCAGGGCCTGACCATCGATCTCGAGCTGGGGAACCTGGTGAAGCCGAACCGCTTCGGCTACGTGATCAAGGCGGCGCACGGGACGCAATCCCTGGACTTCGACGGCATGCGCCGCGCCTACGCCGGCACCGCGGTGGACCTGTCCGAGCCGCGCTGGGTGTTCCTCAACACGCTGTTCTCGTACTCCGAGGCGTGCCTGTACGCGCAGCTCGTGGACCTGCTGGACGCGCGACGCCTGGAGGGCGGCCTCGGCTATCCCGCGCTGTACGCGGCCGTGCGCGCCACGCTGGACTCCGCGCACCTGGAGGGCACGCTGAAGGCGGAGATCGTGGCGGACCCGGAGCGGTTCGTGGTGCTGGACCCGGAGGCGCCGCTGGCGCTCCTGGACCAGAAGCGCGCGGGCAAGAAGCTCCTGCTCGTCACGAACTCGGAGTGGGACTACACGCGCTCCATGATGGCGTACGCGTTCGACCGCTACCTCCCGGACGGGATGCGGTGGCGCGATCTCTTCGACATCATCATCGTCTCGGCGCGCAAGCCCAGCTTCTTCACGGGGCGGAATCCGCTGTACGAGGTGGTGGACGAGGAGCGCAGCCTGCTGCAGCCCACGTGGCGCGGTCTGGAGAAGGGAGGCGTGTTCTTCGGCGGGAACGCGGCGCTCGTGGAGCAGCACCTGGACCTCTCCGGGGACGAGATCCTGTACGTGGGCGACCACCTCTTCGGCGACGTGCACGTCTCCAAGTCCGCCCTCCGCTGGCGTACGGCGCTGATCCTGCGCGAGATGGAGGACGAGGTCCGCGGGCAGACCCGCTTCCGCCCCACCCAGGAGACGCTGACCGCGCTGATGACGCGGAAGGAGGCGATGGAGGCGGAGGTGTGCCGGCTGCGCCTCCTGGACCAGCGGCGCCGCCGCAAGTACGGCCCGCCGGAGACGCCCGAGGAGGCCGCCGAGAACCCGGAGCAGCGGCTCGCGGAGGTGCGCGCGGCGCTGACCGCGCTGGACGAGCGCATCGCCCCGCTCGCGAAGGCGGCGGGCGAGATCGTGAACCCCACGTGGGGTCCCCTCATGCGCGCGGGCAACGACAAGAGCCTCTTCGCGCGGCAGGTCGAACGCTACGCGGACGTGTACACGAGCCAGGTGTCGAACTTCCTGTTCGTCACGCCCTTCGGGTTCCTGCGCGGCGGGGGCCACTCGCGCCTTCCGCACGATCCCTGACGCCCCGCCCCGGACGTCCCGCCGGGACCGGTCCCCGACCGGCGGATCCGCCGCCCTATCCTGCCACTCTGGCAGGTTCGAGCCGACGGCCGCGGCCGATCGGTTCGTCGAGGACGGCGGCTAACATCTTGTCCAAACGTCCGTTCCGCGATTTTCGACGGCCGTGCCACCCCCGGCACGCCCCTTGCGTTTCCTGCCCTCCGTAATCCAATCCTGTCCCACCCGGAAGGGGGCTGTCATGGGCAAGATCATCGGCATCGACCTCGGGACCACGAACTCGTGCGTGGCCGTCCTCGAGGGCGGCAACCCGGTCGTCATCCCGAACTCCGAGGGCGCGCGCACCACGCCCTCGGTCGTGGGGTTCACGAAGGACGGCGAGCGCCTCGTCGGGCAGATCGCGAAGCGGCAGGCCGTCACGAACCCGCACAACACCGTCTACTCGATCAAGCGCTTCATGGGCCGGCGCTACGACGAGTGCGCGGCGGAGATCTCCAACGTCCCGTACAAGGTCGTGAAGGGCGCGAACGGGGACGCGCGCGTGGACATCGCCGGCAAGACCTACTCGCCGCCGGAGATCAGCGCGTTCGTGCTGCAGAAGATGAAGAAGACGGCGGAGGACTACCTGGGCCACGAGGTGACCGAGGCGGTCATCACCGTGCCCGCGTACTTCAACGACGCGCAGCGCCAGGCGACCAAGGACGCCGGGCGCATCGCCGGGCTGGACGTGAAGCGCATTATCAACGAGCCGACGGCGGCGTCGCTCGCGTACGGCCTGGACAGGAAGAAGGACGAGAAGATCGCCGTGTTCGACCTCGGCGGCGGCACGTTCGACATCTCCATCCTGGAGATCGGGGACGGCGTGTTCGAGGTGAAGTCCACGAACGGCGACACGCACCTCGGCGGCGACGACTTCGACAAGGCCATCATCGACTGGCTGGCCACCGAGTTCATGCGGGAGAACCCGGGCATCGATCTCCGCAAGGACGCCATGGCCCTCCAGCGGCTGAAGGAGGCCGCGGAGAAGGCGAAGATGGAGCTGTCCACGACGGCGGAGACGGACGTGAACCTGCCGTTCGTGACGGCGGACGCCACGGGGCCGAAGCACCTGAACGTGAAGCTGTCGCGGACGCAGTTCGAACGCATCTGCGAGAAGCTGTTCGACCGGCTGAAGGACCCGTGCCTCGCCGCCCTCGCCGACGCGAAGCTCACGCCGGCCCAGATCGACGAGGTCGTGCTGGTCGGCGGCGCCACCCGCATCCCGCGCGTGCAGCAGATCGCGAAGGAGATCTTCGGCAAGGAGCCGCACCGCGGCGTCAACCCGGACGAGGTGGTGGCGGTGGGCGCCGCCATCCAGGGCGGCGTGCTCTCCGGCGAGCAGAAGGACGTGCTGCTCCTGGACGTGACGCCGCTGTCGCTCGGCATCGAGACGCTCGGCGGCGTGTGCACGAAGTTGATCGAGCGCAACACGACGATCCCCGTGCGCAAGAGCCAGGTCTTCTCCACGGCTTCGGACAGCCAGCCCGAGGTGGAGATCCACGTGCTGCAGGGCGAGCGCGAGATGGCCGTGGACAACAAGTCCCTCGGCAAGTTCCACCTGCAGGGGCTGCCGCCGGCGCCACGCGGCGTGCCGCAGATCGAGGTCACGTTCGACATCGACGCGAACGGCATCATGCACGTGACCGCGAAGGACAAGGCGACGAGCAAGGAGCAGTCCATCCGCATCGAGTCCTCCAGCGGCCTCTCCGACGCCGAGATCCAGAAGATGGTGAAGGACGCGGAGTCGCACGCCGCCGAGGACAAGGCGCGCCGCGAGAAGGTGGACGCGCGCAACACCGCGGACCAGCTCGTCTACCAGACCGAGAAGCAGATGAACGACCTCGGCGACAAGCTGGACGCGGACGCGCGGAAGCGCCTCGAGGAGGCGATGACCGGCGTGAAGGACGCGCTGAAGGGCGAGGACGCCGGCGCGATCCAGCGGGCCGCGGACGCGCTGCAGAAGGTGTGGCACGACGAGGCCGGCAAGATGTACGCGCAGCAGCAGGCGCAGCCGCCGGCGGGCGGCGCCGGCCCGGCGGGTGCGGAAACGCCGGGACCGGACGGAGCGAAGGATGGGGGCGCCGTGGACGCGGACTTCGAGGTCGTGGAGGACGACAAGAAGTCCAAGTAGCGCGCACCCGCGTGCCGTGACGGGGCGGGCGGTCCGGGATGCCGGGCCGCCCGCACGCTTGCGGGGTCGCGGGGCCGGCCGACGACCGCCCGGGGGAGCCGGCTTGCCGTCCCGGGCGCCGGCGTCCAGACTGGGCGATCCCCCACCGCGGAGTGTGGCGTGCGCGCGTTCGAGCCCCGCGATCTGGTGCGCGGCATGGCGCCCCTCCTCGCGGGCGCGGGCGCCGCGCAGGTCGTGGCCTTCGCCGCGCTGCCCGTCCTCACGCGCGTGTACGACCCCGCCGCGTTCGGCGCGCTCGCGTTCTTCGGCGCCGCGGCCATGCTGGCCGGCCTCTGGATCTGCGGCCGGTACGAACTGGCCGTGCCCATTCCCGAGGACGACCGCACGGCGAAGGAGCTGCTGTCCCTCGCGACGATCCTCGGCATCGCGGCCGCGGTCCTCTCCGTTCCCGCGGCGCTCGGCCTCCGCGACGTGCTCGGCGGACGGGAGCGGTTCGCGGACGTCACGCCCTGGCTCGTCTGGATCCCGCCGAGCCTCTTCCTGACGAGCCTGTACCAGCCGCTGTCGTACTGGTTCACGCGCAGGGCACGGTTCCGCGCCATCGCCCTCACGCGCGCGCTGCAGTCCGCGACCACGGCCGCCGCGCAGATCGGGCTGGGGGTCGCGGGCGCGCTCGGACCGGCCGGACTCGTGGCCGGCGCCCTGGCCGGGCAGGCGGCGGCCACGCTCGCGCTGGAGGCGGCGGCCCGGCGCGACGCCCCGCTCGAGGCGCGGCTCCGCGGCGACCCCGCGCGGCTGCGCGCGGCGGCCTCGCGGTACCGCGAGTTCCCGCTCTTCACCACGCCGGCGGGCCTGCTGCAACTTGCGGCCGAGCAGCTTCCGCTGCTGCTCGTGCCCGCGCTGTTCGGGCTGGCCGTGGCGGGCGCGTACGCGCTGCCGGCCCGGCTGCTGCAGGCGCTCGTGCTGCTGGTGGCCGCGCCGGCGGCGCAGGTGTTCTACCCGCTCGCGGCGCGGCGGCGCGGCGGCGACCTGGCCGGCGCCGCGCTGCGCACGCAGCGCATGCTGCTGGCGTGGACGCTGGCGCCGTCGCTGGTGGTGGCGGCCGCGGCCGGCCCCGTGTTCGCGACCCTGTTCGGCGGGACCTGGCGGGCGTCGGGCGCGTACTTCGTGCTGCTGCTGCCGTGGTTCGCCACGGCCGTCCCCTTCGCGCCGCTGTCGCAGCTTCCGCTCGTGCTGGAGCGCCCGCGTACCGCGCTGCTCGTGCACCTCGCGGTGCTCGTCGCCTCGATCGGCGGGCTGCTCGCCGCGGCCCCCTTCGGCGCGGAGCCGGCGATCCTGACCTTCGCGGCGGCGGGCGGCGCGGCGCGGCTCGTCTCCCTGGAGATCGTGCTGCGCGGCGCCGGCGCGCCCCCCGGCGCCGGCCTCGGCGCCTTCGCGCAGGCACTCCGCCCCGCCCTCCCGGCGGCCGCCGCGGCGTGGGCGGCCGCGCGGTTCCTCGCGGACGACCGTCTCGTCACCGGCGTCGCGGCGCTGCTCGTGCTGGCGCACGCGGCGGTGCAGCTTCGCGGCCTGCGGCGCGACCGGGCCGACGCATGATCGGCCGGGGCGGGGTCGCGCGTCGGACCGGCCCGGCGCCGGCGTCGTGGTCGTGGGCCGGTCCGTGATCCGCCGCCGGCGTCGTGGCGCCCTGGCGGGCCTCGTTGCCGATCTGCTATAGTCTCCTCCGGTCTCTCCCCCATGTCCGACAGCCGCGTCCGGGGTCCGCGCTCCCGGCGTGCCCGGAGGAACTCCCCATGCGTCTCCGCCTCGCCTCCGCCGCGGGCGTCCTGGCCGCGCTGGCCGCCGCGCCCGTTCCCGCGACCGCGCAGTACAACCTGTACTACGGGAACTTCCACGCGCACTGCAACCTGTCGGACGACGCCGCGGGGCCCCTGTCCGGAACGCCGGGCACCGCCTTCCAGTACGCGCGCGACACCGCCGACATCGACATCCTGGCGCTGACCGACCACTCCCACTACATGAGCGCGCTGGAGTACAGCCAGCTGCAGAGCGCGGCGAACTCGTGGACGTCCAACGGCACGTTCGTGGCCATCGCGGCGCAGGAGCACGGCAGCCTGTCCACCACGGTGACCGGCGCGTTCGGCCACATGAACGTGTGGGAGGCGGCGCAGGTCATCAACCAGAGCCTGTACCGCTACGACCTGCCCGGCACCTACCAGTGGATCGCGTCGAACGTGGACGAGACGATCGGCGCGCCGCTCGTGGCCGGCTTCAACCATCCGTACACGGGGTCGGGCGCCGGGGTCTGGGACCAGTTCCACGACTTCCAGTACGACGCGAACGGGGACGCCGGCATGCGCTTCATCGAGGTGATGAACGGCAAGCGCACCGCGTCGTACGAGAACGAGTACTTCGAGGCGCTGGGCAAGGGCTGGCACATCGGCGCCCTCGGCAACCAGGACAACCACGAGGGGAGCTGGGGCGACCAGGAGAACAACGTGGGGAAGATCCCGCTCACGGGCGTGTGGGCCCCCGCGCTCACGAAGGCCGACGTGCTGCAGGCGCTGGCGGCGCGCCGCACCTTCGCCATGGAGGTGAGCCCGGTCACGGATCGCATCTCGATGGAGTTCACGGCCGACGGGAACTGGATGGGCTCGCAGTACGCCACCGCCGCGGACTCCGTCCACTTCCACGCGTCGGTCTCCGCGGGGTCCGGCATCGCCACGCTGCAGCTCTTCCGGAACGGCACCTTCATCAAGTCCGTGGGCGTCGGCGGCACGTCCGGGACCTGGGACACCTTCGACACCCCGGGGCCGGGCGACTTCCACTACGTGCTGAAGCTGAACCAGGCGGACGGCGACCGCGCATGGAGCAGCCCGATCTGGGTCCACTCCACGTCGGACTTCTCGCTGCCGCTGTCCGCCGTGGCGCAGGACGACGCGAGCGGGTTCCCCGCGCTGTGGTTCCAGAGCGTGACCGTGCAGGGGCTGGTCACCGTGGACACGGACTCGCTGAGCGTCACCGACAACATCTTCTACATCCAGGATCCCACGGCCGGCCTGATGGTGCAGGAGTTCGGCGTGCAGACGCTGCACCTCACGGCCGGCGACAACGTGCTGGTCACCGGCACGATCGACACGTTCCAGGGGCAGACGTTCCTCAGCTCGCCCACGAGCATCCAGGTGCTGAGCCAGGGCGGCGACGCGCCCACGCCCATCGTGATCACCACGAACGATCTGGCCACGGCGGGCGAGGCCTGGGAGAACATGCTCGTCGAGCTGCGCGATGTGGCCGTCACCGGCGGCTCGTGGCCGGCGCCCGGCTTCGACGGCACGGTGACCATCGACGACGGATCCGGGCCGGTGCCGTTGATCCTCGACAAGGACACGCCGCTGGACGACATGGGCGCGCCCGCGGAGCCCACCTTCTGGGTGCGCGGCGTGGTCGTTCAGCGCGCCCCGTCGCCGCCGTACACCTGCTGCTGGGCGCTGCTGCCGCGCTTCGGCACGGACATCTTCCAGCCGGTGGGCGTGGACGTGATCGAGCTGCCCAGCCACCACGACACCCGCGCCACGGTCCTGCACGCGCCGCAGCCGAACCCGGTGCGCGCCTCCACGCGCGTCCGGTTCGATCTCGCGGGGCGCGACGCGCAGCCCGTGCGCGTGGACGTGTACGAGGTGAACGGCCGCCACGTGCGCACGCTCGTCAACGGCGCGCTGCCCCCGGGCGAGTTCGAGGTGTCCTGGGACGGACGCGCGCGCGGCGGGAAGCGCGTGGCCGCCGGCGTCTACTTCGTGCGGCTCGCCGCGCCGGACGCGCAGCTCAGCCGCAAGGTCGTGGTCCTGGAGTAGGCGCGGGGCGGGATGCGGCGCCGGGCGCCGCGCGCCTCAGTCCGCCCGGAACGCGCGGAACGCCAGCTCCGTGTGACCGAGCCGGACGCGGTCCCCGTCCTGCAGGACCACGCGGGCTTCCGCCGCCGCGCCGTTCACGAAGGTGCCGTGACGGGAGCCCAGGTCCTCCAGCGTGACCTCGCCGCCCTCGCGGACCTCGATCAGGGCGTGCCGCTCCGACGCCTGCGCGTCCTTCACCGGCACCGTGCACTCCGGACCCTTGCCGAGCACGTTGCGCCCGGGATCCAGCCGGAAGTCCCGCCCGGCCTGCTCGCCGGTCAACGCCACGAGCCACCCGCCCGGGAATCCCTCGGGAGCGGCGCGCCGCGGGACGAGCACGGGCCGGCGGGCGGACTCCCGCACGTCCCGCGGCAGCTCCGGCAGCGCGTCCGTGCTGTCCTCCCGGGCGCCCTCCGCGGGAGCCGCCGCGGGCGCGTCCTTCGCCGCCTCGCAGTACGGGCAGCGCTCCCAGGACTGCTCCAGGGGATGTCCCTTGTCGCACGTGCGGGCGGGCTTCCTCTTCGCGAACACACGGACCTTTCCGCCGGCATGGGCCGGCTGGCGCCCTTCCGTCCCGGAGCCTGCGCTCCGCGGATCAGAGGCGCGTGAAGATCAGATCGACGGAGTCCCCGAGGCGGATGAGGTCGCCGCTGTGGAGCTCCGCCTCCTGCGCGATCTCGCCGTTCACCCGGGTGCCGTAGCGGGAGCGGTCCCGCAGGCGCACCGTCCCGTTCGTCAGCTCCAGGACGACGTGGCTCTGCGACACCTTCGGGTGGCTCACCACGACCGTCTGGCCTTCCGCGCTGCCGACGGTGGCCACGGGCGAGCGGATCAGGAACTCCATGCCCGCCTGCGACCCCTCGCGCAGCGTGAGCTTGAACAGCGGACGCGGGCGGAACCGCCGCCAGGCGATCCACCCGACCGCCAGCAGCACGACGACGACGACGACGACGGACACCATGACCTGCGGCGCCTCAGCGCAGCCCCTCGAGGAGCTTCGGTTCCTTCTTCCACTTGCCGCCGTCCAGACGCACGACCGACACCGGCTCGACGATCTCCGTGGACCCGCCGCCGGCGGTCTCGCCCAGGTCGTCGTCCGGGGCGGCGTCCAGCACGGACTTCTGGTAGGTCACGATCTCGCGCACGCCGTCCTCGTCCAGGTCGTCCAGCTCGTACCAGCGGGTCTCGCCCTTCCGCGGGCGGCCCGAGTCCCACACGATGGATGTGCTCTTGCCATCCCACGCCACCAGCACGCTGCCCGCCTTCGCGTCCTTCACGGCCGCCAGCCCGCCGGTGTCCGAGAACATGACGACGCTGACCACGGGGGAGCGCTCCGCGTCCCCACCCGGCAGATCCACCGCGCTGCGCGCCACCTTGTCGCCGGCCAGCCCGAAGAACACGGCGCGGGCCGGCTTGCCGGCCTCCTGGAAGGTGAGCACGCACTCCGTGGGCTCCACCCCGTCCAACTCGACGGGATAGATGCGGTACTCCCCGCCCGGGCCGGAGTACAGCGGGGCCTCCCGGGCCACCTCCGGGATCCCGCCGGGAAGTTCCGCTTTCACGGCGTCGCGAAGCGCCGGTGGAAGCGAGTCCGCCCCGGCAACGCCCGGCGCGAGGGCCGTGCATCCCGCGGCCAGCGCGAGGGCGACGGCGACGGCGCGGTTCCACTCCATGGCCCACCTCCTGAGGAAGGACACAAGGTAGCCCCATTTCGCCTCCGGGGCGAGGGGGCGGGCCGGCGGGCCGCGAGCGGCCCACAACCGGTTGCCGCGCAACCGTTTGCGGGCGGTCTCAAGGAGGGTCCCCGCCGGGTCGAAGAATGGGAGGATATCCCGGAAAGGGTCCGGGCGGCAGCACCGGCCCCGGCACCCCCTGGAGGAAGCGTCGTGAGGAAGCCCCGCAGGCGCCCCGTCGCGATGGCCCTGGCCCTGGTCGTTCCCGTGCTCGCGGGATGCGACGAGAAGGTGGCCGGACCTTCGGATGGCACCGCGCCCGAAGCGTCCATCTCATCCCCCGCCGACGGCAGTCCGGTGTCCGGCGTCGGGTTCTTCGTGGACGTCACCGCCACGGACGACACCGGCGTCGAGCGCGTGGAGGTCTCCGTGGACGGCGGCGCTCCGGCCGTGCTGACCGCTGCGCCGTACCGGCTGCACGTCATCACGCTGGGCTCGGCAAGCGGCGCGGCGCTGGCGATCACGGCCACCGCCTACGACGTCGCCGGGAACTCCGGCGCGAGCACGATCTCGGTGGACGTCGCGCCGCGCAACGTCGTGAAGCTCACGACCGACACGCAGGCCGACCTGCAGCCGGCCTGGTCGCCGGACGGCACGCGCATCGCCTTCCAGTCCGATCGCGGCAGCGGCGAGATGAACCTGTGGGTCATGGACGCCGACGGCACCGACCCGGTGCAGCTCACGGCGAACGTGAACGAGGACCGGAACCCGGCGTGGTCCCCGGACGGCGCGTGGATCGCGTTCGAGTCCGACCGCGCGGGCACGTTCGACATCTGGCGGATGCCCGTGGCGACCGGCGAGGCGGACGCGGAGAATCTCACCTTCGGCAACGACGACGACCTCGAGCCGGCATGGAGCGTGGACGGCACGGCGATCTTCTTCGCGTCCAGCCGCGGCGCCGAGACCGACTTCGACATCTGGCGGCAGGTGGTGGCGACCGGCGCGGCCTCGCCGGTGACGAGCTTCGACGTCGACGAGCGGGCCCCGGCGGTCTCGCCCGACGGCACCCGCCTGGCGTTCTCGTCCCCGCTGAACCTCGGCACGCCGCACGTCTACACGATGACGCTCGGCGATCCCGCCGTGACCGCGCTCTCGGGAGGCGCCGGCGACACGGACGTCGATCCCGCCTGGGCGCCGGGCGGCCGGACGATCCTCTTCACCCGCTCGACCGGCACCGACGGCAACCTCTGGTTCGAGGCCGTCACGGCGGACGCCACCCCGATGCAGGCCACCTTCGGTTCCGGCGCCGTCGGCGACGGCGGGGGCGCCTGGCACCCGGACGGCAACCGCATCGCGTTCCACTCCGACCGCGACGGCAACCTCGACATCTGGGTGCTGGAGTAGCGCGCGGGGGCGGCGCGCCGCCCTCAGCGGAAGTCCGCCTTCACGCGGCCGAACGTATCCGGCCGCGTGCCGACCGGTCCGCCGTACGTGAAGGCCAGATCGTCCAGCGAGTAGTGGCTGTCCGCTCCGGATGCGATGCGCAGCAGCGCCGTGTTGAACGGGGACGAGGAGACGAGGCCGAGGAAGGACTCGCCGCCGTCGCCGTTCGGCGGAACGGACCACGTGCCGCCCGCGGCGGTCACCTCCAGGGTGGCGACGTCCAGGTCCACGAGGTTCATCCCCAGCGCCGTCAGGCTGCCGCCGAAGACGAGCAGCACGTCCGCGGAGACGTCGGCCAGCTCCGTGTCCGCGCCGAGGTACTTCTGGCCGCCCGGCGTCGTGTTGCGGTTGCCGAAGCAGGGCTCCCGCAGCAGTTTCAGGGCGGCCGGGCTGGACGTGGCCGTGAAGTCGTCGAAGGCGAGGACGAGCGCGCCCGGTCCGTCGCACAGCGCCGTGGACGGATCGTCCTCGAACGTCTCCCCGGTCACGCTCCCGGCCGCGGCCAGGAATGCCGCGCGGTCGGTGAACACCTGCACGACGCCCTGCAGCTCGGATGGCGGATGGAACTTCACCGCCGGCGGAGCGTCGGGAACGCGGGGATTGCCGTCCCGATCGAACCCGGCGTCGCCCGGCGAGTCGGCGGCCCGGCCGGGACCGGCGGGAATCAGGGTGAGCGCGGCGATCGCGAGTCCATGGGCGAGGCGCATGTCCGGCTCCCTTCGCGGTCTCCGGGGCGGAGACCCGCGAGGCGCAGCCTAGACCCTGCGTGCCCGCGTCTCAAGCGCGGCGGCGTGTGCGCCGGATCACCGGAAGCCCGCCTTGATGCGACCCCAGTTCCGGTACGTCCCCCCCTCCGGCACCTCCACGGGCCCCGGCGACAGCACGCCGAACGTGACGTCATCGAAGCTGTAGTGGCTGTCCACGTCCTCCCCCGTGATGCGGCAGGTCACCGTGGAGAACGGCCCGGATGCGATGATGCCGAAGAACGCGTCGCCTCCGTCTCCCGTGGCCGGAACGACGAACGCCTGCCCGCCGATGGTCAGTTCCAGCGGCGTGACATCCAGGTCCACGACGTAGCACCCGAACGAGTGGATCGGCGGATCGAACGTGAACGTCACGACCGCCGACACGTCCGCCGAGTCCGTATCCGCGCCCAGGTACCGCTTGCCGCCGATCGTGGTGTTGTGGTTCCCGAAGCAGCCGTCGCGCAGGAGCTTGAGGGCCGGTGGATCCGACGCCACGTCGAAGTTGAAGAAGTTCATGGCGGCCGTGCCGCCGCTGTCGCAGTCCGCCGTCCACGGCTCCCGCTCGAAGTTCTCGGTGAGCCCGGACGTGGCGTCGAGGAAGTCGTTCCGGTCGGTGAAGGTGAGGACGGCGGCCGCCGTGGCCGGGGCCGGCTCCAGCGGGCGCGGACGCGCCCCCGGCGCGCCGGCGCGCGGGTTGCCGTCCCGGTCCGTGGCCGGACTTCCCCAGGAAACCCCGGAAACCGCCACGATCGCTGCGGTGAACGCGAGGAAACGCATGACGCAACTCCTTGTGCGCCCGCCACTTGAGTGCCTCGATGCTACCAGACCGGCCCGCGGGACGCCTGTCCGAACCTCGGACACGCGCGGGCCGTCGCCCGGGGTCGCCCGGGCCGCTCCGGTGGGGGCATGCGCCTCGGAACCCGCTCAGCCCAGGTAGGGGCCGATCAGCAGCTCCAGGCGTTCGCGGGCGGCCGGCGGGATCGCGTCCCGGGCCGTCAGGATGGCGTTCGCGAGGCTCCCCCGGTGCGGGTTCGCCAGGTCCGCCGGGAAGTCCCGGCAGAGGTGCCGGACCGTGGCCTTCGCCCGGTCCACATTCCGGTGCAGCACGCGGATCACCTCCTCGACGGAGACGTCCTCGTGCGTTTCGTGCCAACAGTCGTAGTCCGTCGCGAGCGCGAGCGTGGCGAACGCGAGCTCCGCCTCGCGGGCCAGCTTCGCCTCGGTCAGGTTCGTCATGCCGATGACGTCCGCGCCCCAGCTCCGGTACAGCCGGCTCTCCGCGCGCGTGGAGAACGCCGGACCTTCCATGCACACGTACGTGCCGCCGCGGTGCACGGTCGCGCCGGACTTCTCCGCCGCGTCCGCCAGCACCGACGCGAGCCCGGCGGTGACGGGATCCGCGAACATGACGTGCACCACCACCCCCTCGTCGAAGAACGTGGCCGCCCGGTCCTTCGTGCGATCGATGTGCTGGTCGATCACCACGAAGTCCCCCGGGCGGATCCCCTCCTTGAGGCTGCCGCAGGCGGACACGGCGACGACGAACTCCACGCCGAGCTTCTTCATTCCCCAGAGGTTCGCCCGGTAGTTGATCCCCGAAGGGCTCACCCGGTGCCCCCGGCCGTGCCGGGACAGGAACACGACCTCCCGTCCCTCGAGCCGCCCCGTCACGAACGCGTCCGACGGCCGGCCGAACGGGGTGTCCAGCGCCACCTCGCGCGCGTCCTCGAAACCCTCCATCTCGTACAGGCCGCTGCCGCCGATCACGCCGAGCCGACCCTGGGGCATCTGCGTTCCTTCGCGATGCCGCCGTGCGGGATCGCCGTTGGGGGTGCGCGACCGCGCGGGCGGTCCCGTTCGTCCGCGTCCCGCTACTGCGCCGCGCCGAGCGTGAAGTCCTGCGACGCGATCACGTCGCCCGCCTCGGTGGCCACGTCCACGCGCGCGCCGCCGGTCCACGAGGGATCGATGGTCTTGCGGCTCCAGCAGCGCCAGTGCGACGCGCCCACCTGGATGGGCAGCTCCAGGACCATGCGGTCCCCGACGTACCAGCGGTGGTACACCGTCTTCCCCTCGCCGTTCGCGATCTCGGTGAAGCACGCCAGCTTGTCCACGTCCGCGGGGAACGACGTGCCGGGATCCACCGGCTCGCGCTCCTGCACGTCGCGGCACACGATGAGGCGCGCCACCTCGGGCGTCCCGGCCGGGGCCGGGGCTTCGGACGCGGTCGGGTCGTCCGCGGGCGGGGCCGACTGCGCTCCGGCCGGCGGGACCGCCCCGAAGGCGGCCAGGGCGAACGAAAGGGCAAGGGCGGAGCGGATGGCATTCATGGCCATTTTCTCCGGTTGCGGGGCTCTCAGGGGACCCCTACTTGCTAGCGCACGACGCCCTCGCGCGCAAGGGGGGATTGGAGGGGCGGCGCCGCGGGGGCGGCCTCAGAGGCGCGCGATGCGCGAGGATTCGATCCAGCCGCGCAGGTCCCCGGAGAGGGAGATCTCCGTCCAGTCCCCGCGCGTCCCCTCGACCATCACCTCGGCGCCCTCATGCAGGACGAACGCCGTGGGGAAGTCCGGGCCGGGGGCGTTCCGCACGACGGCCTCCTCGGCCAGGACCACCGCCTCGTCCAGGGAGTTCGCCCGATGGGCGACGGCCGAGGCCGCGGCGAACGCCAGCGCCCACGCCGCCAGCGCCGCGGCCGCGCTCCGCCGCCAGGCGTCCGCCCCGCGGGGCGCGAGCTGCCACGCCACCCCGGCCAGCCCCGCGAGCACCCACAGCGCGCCGGCCAGCCGGAAGGCCTCCGCCGGCGTCACCCGGTCCAGCCACGTCTCCACGCGGCGGTCGGCGGCCTCGCCCGCGCCCTCGACGCGGTCGACCGCGAGGAACCGCGCATACTCGAGGTTCGCGGCCACGTCCTCGTCGCGGGGGGCGAGGGCGTGCGCGCGGCGGTAGTGCCAGATCGCGCGGCCGAGATGGCCCGTCTTGAAGTACGCGTTGCCGAGATCGTAATGGACGACGGGGTCGTCGTACCCGAGGTCCAGGACCTCGCGGAAGTCCGTGGCCGCCGCCTCGTACTCGCCCTTCTCGTACGCGGCGAGGCCGCGCGCGAGCAGCGCCTCGGCGGAGTCCGCCGCCGGCGCCGGCGCGGGCGCCAGCGCGAGCGGGAGCCCGGCGAGAAGCAGGCCCGGGAGCACGGCGGCCGCGCGCCTCATCGCCGCTCCGCCTCCGCCACCCAGCGCCGCGCCTGCTCGACCAGCTCGCCGGCGGCGGCCGCGTCCGACCCGAGCGGGGAGAAGCGCGCGCCGTCGCACGCGACGAGCATGCCGAACAGGGAGTCCACCGCCTCCGCGTCGAATCCCGCCCCGGCGAGACCGCGGCGCACCGCGTCCTCGTCCAGGTTCGCGGCCGCGAGGTGCAGGCGGTCCGCGACGTACCCGCGCAGCGCCGCGGACGTGGCCGCGAACGCCGCGGAGAGATCCCCGCCCGCGAGCGCGCCGCGCGCCGTGTCGAAGCGCTTGCCGGCCGCCTTCGCCGCGCCGCGGCGGCGCGCGTACCGTCGGTCGCTGCGCAGCCGGTCCCGCTGCCGGCGCAGCGCCACCGACCCGGCGAAGAGCAGGAGCGGCAACGCGTGCGCCGCGAGCAGCCCGCGGTCGCGCCACGGCGCGGCCTCCCCGCGCGAAAGCCGACCGGGCGCGGGCTTCACGTACCGGATGTCGCGCTCGCGCAGGCGCACGCGCTCCTTCGCCAGCGACGGGTCCCCGCCGCGCGCGAGAGCCTCGTCCATCGCCGTCGCCTCGACGTCCAGCGGGATGGCATCCGTCGCGAGCGTGCGGTACTCCCCCGCCGCGGGATCGAACACGCTCATGCGCACGGGCGGGATCTCCGTCACGCCCCCCGTGGTCGGCACGAGCACGTACTCCCACACCTTCCGGCCGTGGATCCGGTCCCCCACGGCGCGGCTGCTCTCGTCCGCCTTCGACTCGTACACCTTGAACCCGTCCAGCTCGTCCAGGTCCGGCGCGGGAGCCCCCTTCACGTTGCCCTCGCCGGCCAGCGTCAACGTGAGGGTGATGGGTTCGCCCGCCTTCACGGTCGTGCGATCCACCGTTCCCGCGAGCGTGAACCGGCCCACGAGCCCGCCGAAATCCTCCGGTTGCCCCTCCGCGGGAAGGGCGCGGACCCGCACCTTCACGGGATCCGTCTTCAGGAGCACCTCGCGCCCGCCGCCGAACACGCCGAAGGGGTCGCTGCCGCCGAAGATGTCGAAGGGATCGCGGCGCGTCCGGCGCGGATCCGGCACGGCGGCGCGAAGCTGGGCCTCGCCGATCGTGTGCTCCCCGGGACCCGTGGGGAACAGCGCGATGCGCACGCGCTCGGCCACGTAACGGCGCCCGTCCAGCACGACCTCCCGCGGTTCGGTGGTGTCCAGCTCCTCGGTCCAGAAGCCCGTGGTGGAGGGCGGCGTGTACTGCGGCCCCTGCCCGAGGCGCACCCGGCGCAGGAACGTGAACGTGTACGTGATCTGCTGGTTCACCCACGGCGACTCGTCGTCCACCTCGCCCAGCACGATGATGTCGTTCCCGGCGCCGCCGGACGCCGTCTCGTCCGATCCCCCGAAGCGCGGGACGTTCGTGGCCGAGCCGGCCGGCTTCACCTCGATCGTGACCGTGCCGCTGCGCACGGCGTCGGCGCCCGAGCCGGCGATCGCGGGACCCAGCACGTACGTGCCCGCGTTGTCCGCGATCATCACGTACTGCAGCGTCAGGCTGGAGGTGGCCTGACCGTTCACGTACGAGAAGTTCTGCGACGAGTACGAGCTGATCTGCCGGACCCCGTCCACCGGCGGCAACTCCGGCTGCGGCAGGCGGCCCACCCCCCCGTGGGTCACCTGCACCGCCACGGTGAACTGCTCGCCCACCGTCACGTCGGTGCGCGACGCCTCCAGCGACACCTCGAGCGCCGCCGCCGGACACGCGAGCCCGAGCACGAGGGCGGCCGCGGCCGCCGCACGCCTACCAGTCATGGGTGGACGGCCCCGGCTCGGGGTCCTGGTCGCGGAGCTGGTCCAGCACCTTCAGCTCGTCCCCCTGGATCGCGTTCAGCAGCCGCTCCGCGTCCTCGCGCGAGAAGCGCTCCGGCGGCGGCGCCTGCGTGGAGTCCTGCGGCGTGGGCTCGGACTGCGGTTCCTCGTTCTCCTGCGGCGACGGCTCGGGCGGCGGCTCGTCGCCCGGCGGCTGCTGCTCCTGCTGCTGCTGCTGCTCGTCCTCGCCCTCGTCCCCGTCCTGCGGGTCCTGCGGCTGTTGCTGCGGCTGTTGCGGCTGCTGCTGGAGCCGCTGCAGCGCGATCTCCAGGTTGCGCCGCGCATCCGGATCCGCGGGATCCAGGTCCAGGCTCTTGAGGTACGAGTCCACCGCCTCGCCGAACTGCTGTCCCTCGAGATACACGTTGCCGAGGTTGTACAGCGCGTCCGCCGCGATGCCCGCGTCCTTCGACGCGGCCGCCGCCAGCAGGGCGTCACGCGCCGCCGCCGCGTCGCCGCCCCGCGCCAGCGCCACGCCCTTGTTGAAGTCCGGGATGGGGCTGGACGGGTCCACGCGGGCGGCGCCGTCGTACCGCTCCACGGCCGCGGGCACGTCGCCCGCCTTCGCCTTCCGGTTCCCGTCCTCCACGTGCTTGTGGAACGGATCGAAGAAGGACCACCCCAGCGCCAGCGGCGCCAGCGCGAGCACGATCCACGGGCGGCGGAGCGCGGCGCGGATCACGCGAACCTCCCTTCCCAGTCCCGGCGCGGGCGCACGCGCTCGGGCAGCGCGAAGTCGATCAGCAGCAGCAACAGCCCCAGTCCCAGCGGGAACTGGAAGCGTTCCTCGTACTGCGTGAACGCCCGCGACGCGAGCTCCTTCTCCCCCAGCTTCTCCAGGCTCTCGTGGATGCGCGCGAGCTCCAGCTCGCCGGTGGTGGCCCGGTGGAACTCGCCGCCCGTGGCGAGCGCGATCCGCTCCAGCGACTCCGGATCGAGCGACGTCATGATGACCTGCCCCTGCGCGTCCTTCTTGTACCCGCCCCCTTCCTCGGCCGGAAGGGGAATCGGCTCCCCCGACTCGGAGCCCACGCCGATCGGGTACACGCGCACGCCGCGGCGGGCCGCCTCCTGCGCCGCCGCCTCGCCGCCGCCGGTCTGATCCTCGCCGTCCGTCACGAGCACGATGGCGCGGTACTTGTCGTCGCCCTCGGGGAAGGCGTCCAGCGCCGCGCGGATGGCCGCGCCCAGGTTCGTCCCCTGGCGTGTCACGGACCGCTCGTCCATCACGTCCAGGAACATGCGCGCCGCCCCGTAGTCCAGCGTGAGCGGGCACTGGAGGTAGGCATCGCCGGCGAACGCCACGAGGGCGATGCGGTCCCCTGACAGCCCCTCCAGGAAGGCCTCGATCTCGCGCCGCGCGCGCATCAGCCGCGACGGCGGCACGTCCTTCGCGAGCATGGAGTTCGACACGTCCAGCGCGATCACGAGGTCGATGCCGCGGCGCTTCACCGTGACCTCGCGACTGCCGATGCGCGGCCCGGCCAGCGCGAGCAGCAGGCACAGCACGCCGGCGACCTGCAGGAACGCCTTCAGGTGCCTCCGCGACGGGCGGTATCCCTGCGCCAGCTTCGGGACCAGCGCGTCCGCCATGAGCTGCCGGCGGGCCCGGTCCGCGGCGCGGAAGGCCAGCGCGAGGAACAGCGGCAACAGCAGCAGGGCGGCGGCGGCCGCACCGAGGAGGGCGGGGTGCTCGAACCTCACGGCAGCACCCTCAACCGCGTGCTCGCGAGCCCGAGTTCCAGCAGGATCAGCGCGAGCGCGGGGAACGCGGCCCAGCGGAAGTACTCCTTCGCGCGCTCGAACTGCTTCACCTCGAACTTCGTCCGCTCCAGCTCCAGGATCTGCCCGTAGATCTTCTTGAGCGCCTCGGCGTCCGTGGCGCGGAAGTACTGCCCGCCGGTGGTGTCCGCGATCCGGCGCAGCGACGCCTCGTCCAGCTTCGTGAGCACGAGCGAGCCGTCCGGGTTGCGCGCGTACACCTTGCCGTACACCGGATGCTGCACCGGGATGGGCGCGCCGCCCTGCTTGCCCACGCCGATCGTGTAGACGCGCACGCCGATGGCCTCGGCGATCTTCGCCGCGGTCTCCGGGTCGATCTTCCCGGCGTTGTTCTCGCCGTCCGTGAGCAGGATGACCACCTTGCTCTTCGCGGCGGAGTCCTTGAGCCGGGCCACCGCGTTCGCGAGCGCGGTGCCGATGGCGGTGCCGTCCTCGATCATGCCGATCTCCACGCGGGCGAGCAGCGTGCGGAGCACGTCGTAGTCCAGCGTCAGCGGGCACTGCGTGAAGGACTGCCCGGCGAACACGACCAGGCCGATGCGATCGTTCGTGACCATGCCGAGGAACTCGGCCACGACCTCCTTGGCCACGTGCAGGCGGTTCGCGGGCTTGAAGTCCTCCGCCTGCATGGAACCGGAGATGTCCAGCGCCAGCATGATGTCGATGCCCTCGGTGCGGATCTCCTCCTCCCGCTCCACCACCTGCGGGCGGGCGAGCCCCAGCGCGAGCAGCGCGAGCGCGGCGAGGCGCGCCGCCGGCAGCAGGCGCCGCGCGAGCACCGCGGGCGTGGACGCCGTCCCCGGCGCCAGCGCGGACCAGCGCGCGCCGGGGCGCATGCGCAGCCCCGACCGGAGCACGAACACGGCGGCCGCGGCGATCGGCACGAGCGCGAGCAGGAGCCAGGGGTCGCGGAAGGTCACGCCGCCCCCTCCCGCGGGATGGTGTCCGTCACGATGCCGCGGGCGCGCGGATCGCAGGCGCGCGCGGACTCCGGATCCGGCCGCGCCTTCGCGAACTTCACGAGGTCCGCCTCCGCGAGGAGCGAGAGGACGTGCCCCGCCACCTCGGGCGGCACGGCGCTGCGGCGCAGGAGCGCGCGCAGGTCGTCCGTGGTGGACTCGAGCGCCGGCACGCCCCAGCGGTTCTCCAGGTACCGGCGCAGCGCCTCGGTCACGGCCTCGTACTCGCGCCGCAGCTCGCCGCGCTCCACCCAGCGCTCGAGCGCCACGCAGTCCAGCTCCTCCAGCGCGATCTCCCACGCGGGCCGCGCCGGCGTGCGCGGCGCCGCGGGGACCGCGTCGGCCGGCTTCTCCCGGCGGCGCAGCCGGCGGAGCGCGAGGACCGCCAGCGCCGCCGCCAGCGCCGCCGCCGCGGCGGCGATCCACACGGGCCGCCAGTCCCGCGGCGCCTCGAGCGCCGGCTTCAGGTCCGCCGGCTCGGGGGTCGCGGCGGCCGCGGCGGAGTCCGGCGGGGCGGCCGGAGCCTCCAGGTTCGACGCGACGACCAGCGGCAGGGGCGGCGACGACAGCTCCACGGGCTCCCCGCTCCCCTCGCGCGCGACCACCGTGAGCGCGGGCACCTCCTGCGGGCCGGGCTCCACCGGGACGAGCAGGACGTCGAAGCGCTGGTGCGTGTCCGTGCGCTCCGCCGCCTGCACGCCGCGCACGCGGAACGGCCCCAGCTCCGCCGGCGGCGCCGGGGGCTCCACGAACCAGCCCTCCGGGACGGCCACGTCCAGGTGCATCGTGACCCGCCCGCCCACCGTCGTGGCCGTGGTGTCCAGGGACGCCGTGAGCGTGGGCGCGGCCGCGGTCGCGGCCAGCAGCAGCAGGGGAGCGATCACGCGGCCAGCTCCCGCTCGCGCCGCCGGAAGAACGCCACCAGCGGCTCCGTGTAGGGGCGGTCCGTGCGCACGTCGATGCGGTCCACGCCGTACTTGCGGAAGAGCCGCTCGCGCCGCTCGCGGAACCCGGCGCGCCAGCGGCGCACGTCGGCGCGGAAGCGCGGGCTGGACGTGTCCCGCAGCTCCGCGCGGCCGGTCTCGGCGTCCACGAAGTGCACCAGGCCGAGGGCGGGGACCTCGTCCTCCGCGGGGTCCGTGATCGTGATGGCCACGAGATCGTGCCGCCGGTTCGCCACGCGCAGCGGCCGCGAGTAGTCCGGCGCCACGAAGTCCGACAGCAGGAACACCACCGCCTTGCGCCGCACCACGCGCGCGAGGTAGTCCAGCGCGCCGCCCACGTCCGTGCCGCGCCCCTGCGGGCGGAAGAACAGCAGCTCGCGGATCACGCGGAGCACGTGCTTCTTCCCCTTCTTGGGCGGGATGAACAGCTCCACGCGGTCCGTGAAGATCAAGGCACCCACCTTGTCGTTGTTCCGGATGGCGGAGAACGCCAGGACCGCCGCGATCTCGGCGGCGATCTCG
Organism: uncultured Gemmatimonadota bacterium; assembly: GCA_964471155.1. Taxonomy (GTDB): domain Bacteria; phylum ARS69; class ARS69; order ARS69; family ARS69; genus CAYYFX01. The sequence goes on from CAYYFX010000025.1 coordinate 34,743, forward strand.
CCCTTCATGCGCCGCACGGTGCCGAAGTCCAGGCTGTGCGACGCGTCCACGAGGAACATCACCGTCTGCTCGCGCTCCTCGTCGAACTTCTTCACGTGCGCGGTGCCGGTGCGCGCGGTCACGTTCCAGTCGATGGCGCGCACGTCGTCGCCGGGCTGGTACTCGCGCACCTCGGCGAACTCCATGCCGCGGCCCTTGAACACGCTGTGGTACTCGCCCGCGAACGTGTCGTTCACGAGGGACCGCGAGCGGATCTCGATCAGGCGGACCGCCTTGAGGATTTCCTTCGGGATCACGGGGGCAGCCTCCCGAGCGCTACGGAACCTCGACCGCGTCGAAGATCCGCCGGACCACGTCCTCGGGCGTCACGTTCTCCGCCTCGGCCTCGTAGGTGAGGATCACGCGGTGGCGCAGCACGTCCAGCCCGAGCGCGCGCACGTCGTCGGGCGTCACGTAGCCGCGGCGCCGGAGGAAGGCGTGCGCCTTCGCCGCCAGCACGAGGTTGATGGACGCGCGCGGCGATGCGCCGTACTGGATGAGATCCGCGAGATCGGCCAGGCCGGCGCCGGCGGGGTCGCGCGTGGCCGCCACGAGGTCCACCACGTAGCGCTCCACCTTCTCGTCCACGTACACCTCGCGCACCACGGAGCGCGCGCGCTGCAGCGCGTCCGGCGTCACCACCCGGCGCGGCGGCTCCGGCGGCGCGCCCGTGCGCCGCTTCAGGATCTCCAGCTCCTCGGTCCGGTCCGGGTACGTGACCACGACCTTCAGCATGAAGCGGTCCACCTGCGCCTCGGGCAGCGGGTAGGTGCCCTCCTGCTCGATCGGGTTCTGCGTGGCCATCACCAGGAACGGCTCGTCCAGGCGGTACGTGGTCTCGCCGATGGTCACCTGCCGCTCCTGCATGGCCTCCAGCAGCGCGGACTGCACCTTGGCCGGCGCTCGGTTGATCTCGTCCGCGAGGATGACGTTCGCGAAGATGGGACCCTTCTTGGGCAGGAATCCGCCGGTCTTCTGATCGTAGATGAGCGTGCCCACGAGGTCCGCGGGCAAGAGGTCCGGCGTGAACTGGATGCGCTGGAACTTCGCGTCGCACAGCGAGGCCAGGGTGGAGATCGACAGCGTCTTCGCCAGCCCGGGCACGCCCTCCAGGAGCACGTGGCCGTCGGCCAGCAGCGCCACGATCAGCCGCTCGGTCATGGCGCGCTGCCCGACGATTACCTTGCCCAGCTCGCCCAGCACGTCCTCCACGAACGCGCTCTCGCGGCGGATCTTCTCGTTGAGGGCCTCGATCTCCTGGACCAGCAAGGACTTCCTCCTTCTTCGAAACCGTCGGCCGGCGCCGACCTCTAACCCGCGATCCCCCGCTCCGGGTTCCGCGCCGGCCGCGCGGGGCCGCCGGCGGGCTCCCGGACGCCTCGCCGGTTCCCGGCCGGCCTGCTTCCCGTCCATCGCCAGGATCGCCGGCCCCGGATTCTACGGGCCGTCACGCCGTGGCGTCACGCCCGGCCATGGGCCCCCCGCGCCCCGGCGGAGACGCACGCCGCCGGCCGGGCGGACGCAGCCCCCGGGCGATCGACCCGAAACGGCCGCGGGCGGGGACTCCGGCCCCGCCCGCCACCTTCGGTCCGGCGTCCCGCCGGCCCGTTCCCGGCGCGCCCGGCGCCTACTTCGTGGCCGTCCCGACCGCCGCGATGGGCTCCTTGCCGTGCAGCGTCCGCGCGTAGCCCTCGGGGTCCTTGAGGAGATCCACCGCCGCCTGCACCTGGGTGTCGGTGCGGAGCATGGTCTCGTACAGGCCCTCGGTGCCGTGGACCTTGTAGTTCACCTCGCGCTCGATCCAGTACGCGATCTCGTCCCGGTGCCGGACGAAGTCCTTGTCCTTCTCCGCCTCCAGCCGATCGGACAGCGTCTTCAGCGCCGCCTTCGTCTGCGCGTCGAACTCCTCCGCGTCGGAGAGCTTGTTCAGGTGGTCCATCTCGGTCTGGGCCACGGTCTCGTAGTCGAACTTCTGCTCCTCGAGGTAGCGACCGAACTCCGCGATCACCGCGTCGTCCGGGCGCCAGCCGCGGGGCACGTCCCCGTGCTCGCTGGTCCAGTTCACGGCGAAGCGGAAGAAGTGGTTCGCGCTCAGCAGCTCCATCGCGTAGCGCGAGACCGTGTCCCCCTCCATCACGATGTCCGGGGCGATGCCGCCCTCCGTCGGCTCCGACGGGACCTCCTTCGAGCCGCCGTCCTGCTCCAGCGTGCCTTCCGGGGTGTCGCCGTCGCCGATCAGCAGCTCGGGGTCCTCCGCCTCGTCCTCGAACGGCTTCTGGATGCAGCGGCCCGCCGGCGTGTACCACTTCGCCGTGGTCAGCTTCAGGCTGACATCCGGCTCCAGCGGGATCAGCGTCTGCACGAGGCCCTTGCCGTAGGTGAGCTCGCCGAGGATGACGGCGCGGCCGTCGTCCTGCAGCGCGCCGGACACGATCTCCGAGGCGCTGGCGGTGGACCCGTTCACGAGCACGACCACGGGAACGCTGCGCGGCAGGACCGGCTTCTCCGTGGCGAAGTACTCGCTGCGGTCCTCCGGGTGCCGCCCCTGCGTGTAGGAGATGAGCTTGCCGCGCTCCAGGAACTTGTCCGACACGGCCACCGCCTGCGTGAGCAGGCCGCCGTGGTTCGAGCGCAGGTCGAAGATGATGCCCTTCGCGCCCTGCTCCGCCAGCCCCCGCAGCGCCTCCTCCACCTCGCGGCCGGAGTCCTCGCTGAACCGCGACAGGCGGACGTACCCGATGCCGTCGCGCACGACGCCCTTGTACGGCACGGACTTCAGCTCCACCACGTCCCGCTCGATCGTGAGATCGAACGGCGCCGGCTCGCCCTTGCGCGCGATCGTGATCGTCACCGACGTGCCCTTCGGGCCGCGCAGCACCTTCGCCGCGTCCGCGGTGGTGATCCCCTTGGTGGACTTCCCCTCGATGGCGACGATGCGGTCCCCGGCGCGGATGCCGAGCTTGTACGCCGGCGTCCCCTCGATGGGCGAGACCACCGTGAGCCACTCGTCCCGCACGTCGATGGAGATGCCCACGCCGCCGTACTTGCCCTGCGTCTCCAGGAGCAGGTCGTCGTACTGCTTCTTCTCCAGGAACGCGGAGTGCGGATCGAGGGACTTCATCATGCCCTCGATCGAGGCCCGGATCAGGTCGCCCGAGTCCTTCTCGTCCACGTACTTGTCGTACACGTTCGCGAGGACCCGGTTGTACGTCTTGATGTCGTTGTAGACGTTCTTCGAGGAGGACGTCGCCGAGGCGCCCCCCACGAGGAGCAGTCCCGCGATCGCGAGCAGCAGGTAGCGGGCGGCGGGCTTTCCGTTCAGGGCCATGGGCGGCATCCCTTCGGATCGGGTGGGCGGGACCTCGGTCATCCCCGGGAGATCGGCCGGGGGAGCACCCTCCCTTGAACCCGGCAGGTCGCCCCGGGTGCCCTGGAACGGGGGGCGGCGCGTCATGAAACGACAGAATAGCCCGAAGCGGGGACCTGGACGAAGGCCCGCGGGGCCGGCCGCCGTTCCGCGGGGACGGATCGCCGCCGTCGGCGGGGCGACGACTGGCGGCGACCCGGCCCGGCGACCTCGGGACGGCCCGGCGCAGCGACGCGGGGCGGCCCGGCCCGGCGACCCGGGGCGGCCCGGCGGGCATCCGCCGGGGCCGGCTACTTCCGGCCGCGGCTCCGCATCTTCTCCGCGTGGTCGATATCCTCGAGCGCTTCCTTCGCGAAGAAGCTGACCAGCTCCGACGGGCTCTTCGCGGCCTCCTCCAGCACCGGCCGGGCCACCGGGTCGCCGAACCATCCGAGCGCATGTGCGGCGTCCATCGCCACGACCTCGTCCTCCTTCGGGAGGCGCTCCATCAGGATGGGGATGGCCTTGCGACCGGCTTCCTCCAGCACCGGCGTGTCCTGCGTGCGGGCGATGGCGCGGCACGCCATGGCGCGCGTGGAGGCCTCGGGATCGTTCTGCAGGATCTCCAGCACGGGATCGATCCAGCGCGCGTCGTCGATGTAGCTGACCGTGTGGATCGCGTATTCGCGCACCTTCACGCGCGGGTCGTTCATCAGCTCGATCAGCGGAGCGACGCTGGCCGTCCCCGCGATGCGCAGCTCGAAGAACATGCGGTTGCGCATCGGGTCGTTCCCGTCCTCGATCGCCTGGACCATGGTCTCGATCGACGTGCGGACCTTGGCGTCCACATCCGCGGGCGCGTCGGTCTGCGCGGGAGCGGCGGCCGGCATGCCCACCGCGAAGGCCAGCACGGCCAGGGCGCCCGCGAGGCGGGCCCGACGCGACTTCGTCATCTCCACTTCTCCCCCGGGCGTAGCCCGATGTTCAGCGCCCGCCGCCCGCCGCTTCCCGGGCGGTCCGGCGGACGTACCACGATGGATCGGCTTCCCCGCGCTGCAGCGCCCCGGCCGCCGCCGGGTCTTCCCGGAAGCGCCCGAGCGCCCGGTACGCCGCGTCCCGGACGACCCAGGCGGTGTCCGCGGCGGCGCCCACCAGCAACGGGATCGCGGCGTCCCCGCCCGCCTCGCCGAGCCCCTCGGCCGCGATGCAGCGGATGGCCGGATCCTCGCTTGCCAAGCACTCGCGGACGCGATCGTACCCCGGATCCGCGGCCACGGCCATGAGCGACACGGCGGCGTGGGCGCGCTCGAACGCGTCGTCGCCCGCGGCCAGCTCCCGCAGCAGGTCCGCGGCCGCGACGTCCTTCAACCGCCCGGCGGCCTGGATCAGGAGGATGCGCAGATACCGGGACTCCATCGTGTCCGGCGCCTCGCGCGCGACGGACCCGGCCAGCCGCGCGCGGAGCGGCTCCGCGGCGCGCGGATCCCCGAGGAGCCCGAGGCCGCGGATGGCGCCGGCGCGGACGTCGCGGCCCGGGTGGTCCAACCGGGCCAGGAGCGAGTCCACCGCCGGGGCGCCGAACGCCACGATCTCCTCGACGGCCGCGTCCGCCACCAGCACGTCATCCGAGGCCAGGCGCGTGAGGGCCTCGGGAAGGCCCGCCGCGGCCGCCGGAACGGCCCCGGAGCCGGCCCCGAGGGTCGCCAGCAGGGCGGCCGCCATCAGCCCCGCGAGCCGCCCCGGGGCGGGTCGGGAGCGGCAGGAAGCGCGCAAGTGGTTCTTTTTCAACGGGATCCAGGACCTTTCCCAGGCGCTCCCGCGAGGCTAGCAGGCCCTTCCCGCGTCCGTCAAGGCGCGGCCACCCGGCCTCGTCCGGCGCGGATCGGCCCCCGTCTGCCGGCGGAAGCGGACCGATCCATCGTCTATCCCGCCACCTTCTTCTCGACAGGCTCCCGGGGGCGTGCTATCAGCCTGCGTTGAATCTCGGTCTACCCGCCGCTTCCGAGGAGGGAGTGCGGGGGGAAAGGAGATCCGCGACCTCCAGGAGTTTCCCGGAGGGAGCTGCGGATTTCGGATTCGATCGAGGGGAGCATCCGCGGCCGAACACGGGCCTTGGTGGCCTGGGTCGCGCGGCCACCCAATCGACCGAGGGGTGCGGATCCTGAACTCCTGGCGGGACGGAAGGAGACCCTTCCCGTTCTCCCTGGGGATCTCACGGAGGGTGACATGAGATTGAAGTATGGCCTGCCGGCGACTCTCGCGGTGCTGCTGACGGCCGCTGCGGCGCCGGCGCAAACCATCTCCTACATCAACTTCCTGCAGTTCGACCTGCAGTCGTTCCGGAGCCAGGCCACCGGCGGCATCTTCCAGGACGACGTGGACATGGTGGCGGACGCGGCGAACCTCACGAGCATCGAGGGCAACCGCCTGTTCACCAACTTCTCGAACCTGTCCGACCCGGCGCTGATGGGCGACAACATCCTCACCTACAGCCTGGACCAGACGGGGAATCCCACCGCGGCCGACGAGTTCGACACCGGCAGCTACCTCGTGGGCTGGATCGGGAAGTACAGCCAGGACTCGGACTACAACTTCTCGGTGTTCTACCAGCGGAACGGCGCGAAGGGCATGTTCGAGGATCTCGAGGACCTGAACCTCGGCTCGTTCTCGGGCTCCAGCTTCGACGCGGAGTACAGCGGCTTCACCCGCACGACGGTCCACGACGACAGCACCGGCGCCGTCCTCGGCGACCAGCTGTCCACGTTCGACCTCGAGCGCTACGACGAGCGCACCGCCATGAACTTCGACCTCGGCGCGGCGCGCGACATGAGCGAGGACCTCACGTTCGGCGGCCGGTTCTTCTGGGAGAACGACCAGCTCGACAGCTTCGCCGGCGGCACGGTCGAGACGGCGAACCGGACGGCGGACAGCACCGGCACGCTGATCACGAACTCCCGCTCGTTGACGGAGTACTTCGGCACGGGCGAGGAGACCTACCGGAACCGCGAGATCGGCGTCAGCCTCGACGTGGACTACCACCCCTGGGAGAACCAGGACATCAACATCCGCCTGGACGTGTTCGGCAGCAAGCTCGTGAACCCGAGCGAGAGCCTGAGCCCGCCCTCCCGCGGCGGCTCCGGCTACGGCTGGTGGCAGGACGGCGGCCTGCGCGTGAACCTGATCGAGCAGACGAACTTCACGCGAATCGCGGCCGGCACCGGCACCGCCGGCGGTTCGGATCTCGCGAGCGACCGCGAGAACACCTCGTTCTCGACGAACGGCTACTCCCCGTACCCGAACTCCCCGTCGCTGTCCGGCCGCGGCTTCGCGGGCGGCATCGAGTCCATCGACGACGACCGCACGGGCATCGGCTTCGCGGGCAAGCTCCAGTGGGATCGCGAGTGGGCCGGCGGCGAGAACCGGGCGTGGGTCGGCTTCGGCCGCCGCGGCCTGGACGTGGACGCCACGATCGTGGAGGTCTCGCGCAACGGCAGCACGTTCTGGTGGAACGGCGGCGCGGGCGACCGCGAGGCCACGATCACGAACTTCGAGGAGACCCTCACCGTCGAGCGTGAGGGCGACATGAACCTCACCACGTTCGAGATCGGCACGCGCTGGAACCGCGAGCTGAACGAGCACGTGAGCATGGGCCTCGGCGGCATCCTCACCCGCCAGACCTGGACCGAGGAGTACACGCAGGACGAGAACTACGTCGAGATCTTCAACGCCTTCGACGATGGCGACCCGGCGAACAACGCGCTGTACACGGCCTCGGGCAACGTCGCGATCTACAACGAGGAGTTCACGCGGTACGAGGAGGGCTTCTCGATCGATGTGAACGACGAGATGCGCTACACCAGCGTGCGCCTGCCCGTGGGCGCGCAGTTCTCGTTCGCCGAGCGGTGGACGGTGAACGTCGGCGCGATGCACACGATCTCGAACTACGAGCGCGAGACCACCGGCAAGGCCGACCTCGCGGACAACGGGCCGGGCGTCGAGACCTACGTCGACGTCGGCGGCGCCGGCACCCCGCCGTCCCCGAACCCCGAGTACGACAGCGACGGCGGCGAGGGCGACATCACGATCAACGACAAGGACCGCAACAACTGGACGACCTACTGGTACGGCCTGTCGGTCATGCTGACCGACGCCGCCCAGCTGGACATCAACGGGTTCTTCGACTCGCACAGCTTCGACCGCTCGCCGGTCGACGGTTACACGGGCCCGGACTTCTCGGACTCCGGCCAGCTGTTCGACGTGGACTTCTTCCGGAACCTGGCGGTCTCCCTGAAGTACATCTTCTGGTAGACGCCGCCTGAAGATCGGTCCGAAGCCGGGGGCCCGGGGGCGCAAGCCTCCGGGCCCTTGTGCTGTGGTTGTGGTTCGGAGAATGGGTCTGGCCCGGATCTTCCATGGATCCGGGCCATGTCCTTTTCACTCGCAGGGTTCCGCCCGCCGCACTGTCCTCGCAGCTATTGCCCAAGTCATGGCACCAACGTCGCTTGGACGTTCCGCCGGAAGGGCTACTACACCCGCCAGGCCCACCCCCAGCGCATCCCGCGGTACACCTGCGTTGTCTGTTGCGTATTCCACGGTTTCCGGCCGGCCATTCCACGGCGAAAGCGGCCACCCATTC
>CAYYFX010000026.1:0-42344 GCA_964471155.1 uncultured Gemmatimonadota bacterium
GATGCAGGCCGGCCCCCGGACCGGGTCCATCGCCGCGAACGTCACCGCCCAGGTCAGCACCACGCCGCTGACCGCCGACGTGTCGCTCCCGTCGAGCTCCACGCCGGTGGACGCTCCCGTGATCGCCTCCGCCGCAGGCTTCGTGCTCGACGGCGCGCGGCCGAACCCCGTGCGCAGCGGGCCGGTCACCGTCCACTTCACGCTGCCGTCGGCGCAGCCCGCCACGCTCTCGCTGTTCGACGTGCGCGGGCGACGCGTCGCCGAGGTACCCGTGGGCGGTCTGGGCGAGGGGCGCCACGCCGTGGACCTGCCGCGGCGCGAGAGGCTGGCATCGGGCGTGTACTACGTCCGCCTCTCGACGGGGCGGGACGTGCGCACCTCTCCGGTGGTGGTCCTGGACTAGTCCGTCGGTCCTCGAGGTCCGCCATGGGAACGTCGCGTGTCGCGACGGGCGCGGCGCACCTCCTCGGCCAGGCGCTGCAGCTCCATGGCCGCGAGAAGGCGCTCCTCGGGCGTCCTGCGCAGGTTCCGCGCCTACGGCCCCGCCTCCGCATCCGGCAGCAGCGGGCGCGCCGGATCCGCCGCCGCGCCGATCCCCTCCGCCGCCCCGCGCCGCAGCCGCACGTCCTCGTCCGTCACCCACGCGATGTCCAGCAACCCGCCGCGCCGCTGCCCGGTGCGGAGGTAGTTCGCCTCGTCCAGGCTCCGGCTCCACCCGTCCAGCCAGTGCTCCAGCTCGCGGCGCTGCTCCTCGTCGCCCTCGAAGTGCACGATCAGGTCGATGTCGCTGTCCGCCTCCGCCGTCCCGCTCTTCGTGTTCCCCGCCAGGTACACCTGCCGCACGGGCCAGCGGTCCCGGTCGATCTCCGCCGCCAGGCGCTGCGCCATGTACTCGCGCCAGGACGACGCGTGGTGGTGCGAGTCCGCCGCATGCCCGTTCCCGCCGCGCACGCCGGGCGCCGCCACGAACACGGCCACCGCCTTGTCCAGGTCGCCGTTCATCAGCACGCTGAGCGTCTTCCCGCCGAGCGTGGCCGGCACGTCGATCACCTTCACCACGTGCTCCAGGTCGGCGAACTCCGGCAGCAGCTCCGTCAGCACGCTGCGCGAGCCCGTCAGGAACCGCTCGTCCAGCACGTTCCCCGGCTCGTCCGGATACAATGGCAGGTACCGGATCCCGGCCTCCACCAGATCCTGGAAGAAGTGCGTGCCGAACGACAGGTCCGGCATGTATCCCTCCCGCCGCCGCGCGATCTCCGCCAGGAGCGCCGTGTTGTTGATGTCCGAGTACGTCACGGACACGCCCAGCCGCACGTCCCCGCGGCTGCCCCACCGCCCCGGCCCGAGCAGGATGAACTGCCGCTTCGGCAGCATGGCGTTCAGCCGTCCCACCGCGCGCCCCACGCGCAGGAACGTCTCGTGGTCCGGCAGCCCCGCGTACTCCTCCGGGTCCACGTACACCACGTGCGTCACGTTGGTGGCCGAGCCGTTGGACACGTGCCGGTTCGCCGTGAACAGCGTCTCCTCGCGGCGCAGCGTCCGCGGGATGGGCGCCGGCTGCGGCGACAGCGAGTAGCTCTGCGGCCGGCATTGCAACAGGTACAGATGCTCCCCGTCGTGCGCGAACTCGATGTCCACCGGGCCGCCGAGCTTCTTCTCCAGGAGCTGCAAGAGCCCCCGGATCTGCGCCACGAACGGCGTCTCCGCCACGAGCCCGTCGAACGTCACGATCCACGCGCCCGTCTCGAAGTTCGACCCCAGCCCGAGCGGTCGCACCAGCCGCCCGTCCTCGAAGCGGGACACGAGCCGCCGCACCTCCGGATACTCCCGGCCGCAGGTGCGCAGGAGCGCCTCGAAGTCCGCGGTCTCGAACGTGCCGGTCTCCAGGTCGATCGCGTCCACCTTGCTCGGCGCGTACCGGACGATCTCCTCCGCCGTGATGTTCGCGCGGATCCCCGGCTGCCCCGGCGCCAGGAGCACGGGGTAGTCGTCGCCCAGGCGGTCCACCGCCCGCGTGCCCAGGCCCGGGACGAGCCGGATCAGCCCGTCCGACCGGCGGATGCGCGGCGACCACCGGAAGTCGTTGTTGCTGAAGGCCACGCCGGCGAACGCGGGCAGGAAGTACCGCCCCACCTGCTTGCCCACGACCTCCTGGATCATGATCCCCATCTCCTCGTGCACATCGAGGAGGTCGCGCTCCGCGCGGTACTGGATGGGGTCGGGGCTGAAGATGGACGCGTACACCTCGGCGATGGCGTCCTGCAGCGCCTCCAGCCGCACGCGCTTGGACCCGCGGTTCGCCAGGAACAGGCTCTTGTACTTCCCGGAGAACGCGGCCTCGGTGCCGTCCTCCAGCAGGCTGGAACTGCGCACGATCAGCGGCCGCTGCCCCAGGTCGTCCAGCGCCAGCGACAGCCCGCGGATCACGTCCGGCGGGAAGTGCGAGTTCTTGAAGAGCTGGATGACGTGCGGGTAGTCCTGCCGGATCTGGTCGATGTCCTGGTACTTCCGGTCGTACAGGTCCTCGAGGTTGTTGTACCGGATGAAATCCAGTTGCGCGTCCGAGGCCACGTACCACGTGCGCGGCACGCGCACGTCCGCGAAGAGGTCGTCCGTGGCGTGGCGCGCGAGCTGCATGGCCACGAACAGCCCGGAGCTCTTGCCGCCGAGCTTCCCGCGGCTGCGGGGCGTGGCGATGATGCGCGGCGCGATGTCGCAGAAGTCGCCCACCCGCACGGCGTCGCGCGCGGCGTGGATGAACTCGGTGCGCTCGGAGAAGAACCGACGGAGCAGCGCCACGCGGAGCTGCGTCTGCGACGACGCCGACAGCGTGCTCTCGTCCACGCCGGTCCGCCGGAAGCGGTCCAGCGCCTCCGTGATGTCCGCGAGCGAGCTGTCCAGCCGCTCGAGCGCGCCGGCCAGGTCCGCGCTCTTGTCCTCCTGGATCCACTGCTGGATCCGCTTGAGGATCTCGGCCTCGGACAGGTACTCCTCCGCCACGTCGAACGTGCGCTTGACGAGGGACTCCACCTCCACGTGCCGCTGCCGCGCGGAGGGCCGGTTCTCGGTGTCCTGGCCGGAAGCCCCGGTGGGATCCGGCGCGAACTCCCGCAGCAGCTCCGGCGCGCCCGGCACCCCGTGCCAGCAGAGGTAGTTGATCATCTTGCGGGTCATGCGCAGGAGCAGCGCGTGGTCCGTGCGCCGCAGGAAGTCCAGGATGACCCGCCACTCCCGCGCCTGGCTGCTGGCCACGTCCGCGAAGTGCGTGTCCTCCTTGATGCGCTCCGCGCGCGCTCGGTGCGAGAGGCGCAGCCCGGTCAGCTTCGCGAGCGAGCCCAGGAGCCGCCGCTCGCCCTCGACGAACGGGCCGTCGGGATCCCCCGGGCGCTCCTCCGTGTAGTACACGGAGATCTCGCCGACGGGATAGCCGTCCACGTCCAGCGGCGCGCTGAGTCCCCACGGTCCCGCCCGGAAGCCGGGGGACTCGTAGCTCTTGCCTTCGAGGGAGATCCGGCAGTGGCAGACGTCGGAGTGGCGCCAGCCGCCGGGAATGGCGGCGGCCAGCGCCAGGAGCATCTCCTCGATGGGACGCCGGCGCCGGGAGAGGATCTCCTCCGCGCGGTACAGGCACGCGAGTTCCTGCTCGCGCTTGCCCAGCTCGTCGCGAAGTCGATCCGCTTCCGAACGGACGCCCAACGATCCTCCCCCGGCCTACGTCCGGCCGATCAGACCCAGCCGCGTTCCTTGCACGCCTCGGCCACGCGCGTGATGCCGATGACGTACGCCGCGTCGCGCATGTACAGCTTCTCGCGCTGCGCGACGTCGTACGCCGAGTGGAAGGCCGCGGTCATCTTCGTGTCCAGCTTCGTCAGCACCTCGTCCCGGCCCCAGTAGTAGTTCATGTTGCTCTGGACCTGCTCGAAGTAGCTGCAGGTCACGCCGCCGGCGTTCGCCAGGAAGTCCGGGACGATCATGATGCCGCGGCTCTTGATGACCTCGTCCGCCTCCAGCGTGGTCGGTCCGTTCGCGCCCTCCGCGATCAGTTTCACGCTGGGCTTGATGGCGTTCACGTTGTCGGCGTGGATCTGGTTCTCGTACGCGGCCGGGATGAGGATGTCCACGTCCTGCTCCAGCCATGCGTCCGCCGGCAGCAGCTCGTAGCCCAGGTCCCGGGCCTTCTGCTTGTCGATGCCGCCGAACCGGTCCGTGATGGACACGAGCTGGTCCATGTCGATGCCGTCACGCTTGCGGAACGTGTAGGCGCGCTTGTCGCCCTGGTCCCAGCACGCCACGGCCACGACCTTGCCGCCGAGCTGCTGGTACAGCCGGATGGCGTGCTGCGCCACGTTGCCGAAGCCCTGCACGCTGGCCACGGTGCCTTGGGCCTTCTTGCCCATGGCGGCCAGCGCCTCGCGGAGCGTGTAGATCACGCCGTAGCCCGTGGCCTCCACGCGCCCGAGCGACCCGCCCAGCGCCACCGGCTTGCCGGTGATGAAGCCCGGCGCGTGCCGTCCGGTGATGGCCTCGTACTCGTCCAGCATCCAGATCATGTGCCGCGCGGACGTCATCACGTCCGGCGCCGGGACGTCGGACTCGGGGCCCACGTTCCGCACGATCTGGCGCACCCACTTCCGGCAGATCTGCTCCTGCTCGCGGTCGCTCAGCTCGTGCGGGTCGCAGATCACGCCGCCCTTGGCGCCGCCGAGGGGGATGTCCGCGAGCGCGCACTTCCAGGTCATCCACATCGAGAGGGCCCGGACCGTGTCCAGGGTCTCCTGGGGGTGGAAGCGGATGCCGCCCTTGCACGGCCCGCGCGCGTCGTTGTGCTGGACGCGGAACCCCTTGAAGACGCGGCGGCTGCCGTCGTCCATCTTGATGGGCATGAGGAACGAGTACTCGCGCAGGGGCTCCCGCAGGAGCGCCCGCGTGGCGTCGTCCAGCCCGATCAGGCTGGCGACACGGTCGAACTGGCCCTGGGCCACGTGGAAGGCGTTGAACGGCTTCACCGGCCCGGCGGTGGTGGTGGCGGTCATCGGAAGACCTCTCCTTCGAGTGGACGCTGCCTGGCGCGTCCGAGGCCCACCAATCTACCCCGGGTCCGGGGCGGGGAGGAAGGGATCCCGGAGGGATGGGAAACGGCCCGGAAACGGGCCTGGAGAGGCCCTGGGGCCCGCCGGACCTAGAAGCGCCACCCCGCCGACGCGTGGATCTGCGTGGTCTTCTCCGCTGCCCCCCGGCTCCGCTCCACGGACGCCAGGACCAGCCAGGACCGCCCCACCGCGACATCGGTGTCCAGGGACACCCAGGTCAGCCGCGTGTCGGCCCCCGTGGCCGCCACGTGCTCGCGCCGCTCGCCGAGCGAGGTTCCCACGTGGGCCCGGTTCGTCACGTTCATCCCCACGGTCCCGGAGAGCAGCCAGCCGTCCGTGCGGCCGGAGGTGTACCGAGTGGTCCGCGTGCTTCCGGTCAGGCCGCGGAAGCGCGCGGTGCCGGCGCGGCCGCGCAGCGTGTACGCGTTCGTGCCCCCGGACGAGCCGCCGTCGGAGCGGCGGAAGTCGAATGCCACGGATGCCCGCCGCGTCGGCCGGAAGTCCAGGCCGCTCCAGTAGCCGTTCCGGTAGGCGTCATCGAAGTCCGTCTCCGGGGTTACGAGGTTGCGGTACAGCCGCACGTTGCGCCGCGTGTCCGCGCCGCCGTCCACGGACCACTGGTCCGCGAAGCGCCAGCGCGCGTTCACGAGCGCGCTCGTCGCCGTGATCGCGTCCTCCCCCGTCTTCCGCTTCCACCCGCGGGCCAAGTCCACTTCCTGCACGGCGAACGCCTCCAGCTTCCCGCCCGACATCCGGCCCTGCAGCGCGAAGTACTCGCGGTCGATCGTGGACCCCGCGTACGAGCCCACGGCCGCCAGCGTGAGCCGCCACAGTCCGGCCCGTCCGCCGCTGCCGCCGCGCTCGATCCACACGCCGTGCTCGCGGATGTCCGTGGACATCCCGAAGGAGCGCGGGTCCGGCTGGTACCCGAGGAACCCCCCGGTCCCCCAGCGTTCGCCGCGCCACTCGGCCATCACGCCGTCGAAGACGCCGACCGAACTGAGCGACGTGGACACCTGCCGCCCGACGGCCGCGTGCGTGCCGCCGGTGGAGCGGCCGTACTCCGCCAGAAACCGGTACACGCGCGTGCGCCCGGTGTCCTCGTCCGGCCGGTAGGTGCGCCGCGCGCGCGCGTCCACGGACACGCGCCATTCCCCCGCCAGACGACCGTCCGCGCGCACGTCCACGCCCGGCTCGGAGTACCCGCGATCCAGGGACGACCCGTCCACGAGTCCCAGGTACCGCACGTCGATGCGGCCGCGCAGCGGGCGGTCCCGCCGTGACGTCCGCGGCGTCGCCTCGGGCTTCGGCGCCGCGTCCACCACGGGCTCGCCCGCGCGCACGGGGCGGAAGGTGACCGCGTCGCCCACGCGGATCTCCGCCTCCGGCTCCACCCGCCGGCAGGACGCGCGCTTCGACGACAGCGCCGTCACTTCGAGCCACGTCACGAGCAGCCCCTCGCGGCGCACCTCCAGCATCTCGCCCTTCGCCAGCCCGGCCTCCGTGCCGGCGTCCACGTACACCGTGGTGGCCGTGACGTAGCTCACGGCGGCGCGGGCATCCTCCGCCGCACCCGCGACGGCGGCGGTCGGGACCGCGCCTGCCAGGAGCCCGAGCGCGAGCGCGAAACGATGCGGCATCAGTGCCTCCCGTCCGGATGGCAGCGGTAGCACGCCGCGCTGTTGTACGCGTACCCGGACTCGCCCTGGTGGTCCCGATCGACCTCGGACCGGTTGGAGTGCTCGTGGCACAGGATGCACTCGAACGCGGTGTAGTTCGCCGGCGAGACGTGGCAGTCCACGCACGCGGACCACTTGCCGCGGTGCGTGCCGCTGTAGATCGGGAAGGACCGGCCGTCGTGGTCGAACGTGGCGCCGCTCCAGCCGGACGTGCTGTGACAGTCGGCGCAGGACGTGGGGAAGCCCGTGCCCGCGTGCGGCGGGCTCGTCGTGGCGTCGTACTCGGCGCGGTGGCAGCTCACGCACTCCGCGGACACGCGCGCCGGCGGACCCTCGCCGTGGCACGCCGCGCACTGGACGCCCACGTGCGCCCCGGTCAGTGGGAACGAGGTGGCGGAGTGGTCGAACGTGCCCCCCGCGAACGAGGACGTGGAGTGGCACCGCACGCAGTCCGTGGAGTAGCCGCCCGCCACGTGATCCGGGTTCCTCGTCGCCTGGTAATCCGCCAGGTGGCAGCCCCCGCACGTCTCCGCCGTCCCCGCGAAGCGCATCGCGCTTCCCGCCTGCGGCCGGTGGCAGGCCGCGCAGTCGGTGGTCAGGTGCGCGCCGGTCAGCGGGAACCGGCCGAGGCGATGCTGCCGCACCGCCTCCGCGCGGTCGATGAAGTCCCGCGTGGTGTGGCAGCGTGCGCAGTCGATTCCCATCTCGCCCCGGTGCACGTCCTGGTGGCAGTCCGCGCACCGGCTTCCCGACGTCTCCGCGAACTCCAGCGACGTGTGGCACAGGAGGCACGGCACGTCCTTGTGCGAGCCGTCCAGCGGGAAGCCGAACCGCGAGTGGTCGAACTCCGCGGTGGGCATCGCCTCCGTCCAGGACTCCGCCCGGTGGCACAGCGCGCAATCCTCCCGGAACGAGCCGTGCGGGTTCGGCGTGGCCACCTGCGGCGTGGCGGGTGCGGACGGGTCCGCGCCGCGAGCCGCACCGGGCAGGATCGCCACGACGAGAAGGACGGGCAGATGACGGACCATCATGACCTCCCGTCCGGATGGCAGCGGTAGCACGCCGCGCTGTTGTAGGAGTAGCCGGACTCGCCCTGGTGGTCCCGATCCACCTCCGACCGGTTGGAGTGCTCATGGCACAGGATGCACTCGAACGCGGCGTAGTTCGTGGGCGACACGTGGCAGTCCGCGCAGGTGGACCATTCGCCGCGGTGCCGGCCGCTGTAGATCGGGAAGTACAGCCCGTCGTGATCGAACGTGGCGCCGTCCCAGCCGGACGTCCCGTGGCAGGCCGCGCAATCCGTGGGGAACCCGGCGCCGGCGTGCGGCGGATCCGTCGTCGTGTCGTACTCCGGACGGTGGCAGTCCACGCACTCCGGCGACAGCGATCCGATCGGGCCGGTGCCGTGGCAGGCGGCGCACTCGGCGGCGGCATGCCGCCCGGTCAGGGGGAACCCGGTGGAGGCGTGATCGAACGAGGCGCCGTCCCAGCTCGCCGTCCCGTGGCACGACGCGCAGTCCGTGGGGAAGCCCACCGCCGCGTGGTTCGGATCCGTGCTCGTGTCGTACTCGCCGCGATGGCAGTCCACGCACTCCGGCGAGATCGACCCGATCGGCCCCGTGCCGTGGCAGGCGGCGCACTCCGGCCCCACGTGCCGGCCGGTGAGCGGGAAGCCGGTGGACGCGTGGTCGAACGATGCGCCGTCCCAGCTCGCCGTCCCGTGACATGCCACGCAGTCCGTCGGGAATCCGACGGACGCATGACCCGGCGACGTCGTCCCGTCGTAGTCCGCACGATGACACCCCACGCACTCGGACGGCGGCGCGCTTCCGGCCGCGCCGCCATGGCAGTCCGCGCACGACGTCACGACGTGCGCGCCGGTGAGCGGGAATCCCGTCCCGGCGTGGTCGAACGTGGCCGTTCCCCACGCGACGGTGGAGTGGCAGGACGCGCAGTCCGTGGGGAATCCCACCGCCGCGTGCGGCGGATCGAGCGTGGCATCGTAGTCCGCGCGGTGGCAGCTCGCGCACTCCGCGGACACCGGTCCCGGCGGCCCCTCGCCATGGCACGCCGCACACTGCGCGCTCGTGTGCGCGCCGGTCAGCGGAAACGCCGTGGCGGAATGGTCGAACGTCCCCCCGGAGAAGGACGACGTGGAGTGGCACGCCGCGCAGTCCGTGGAGAAGCCGCCGGCCACGTGGTCCGGGGACTTCGCCGCCTGGTAGTCGGCCATGTGGCAGCCTTCGCAGGTCTCCGACGTCCCCGCGAACCGCATGGCGCTCCCGGCCTGCGGCCGGTGGCACGAGGCGCAGTCCGTGGTGACGTGCGCACCGGTCAACGGGAAGCGTCCCAGGCGGTGCTTGCGCCGGGCCTCCGCGCGGTCGATGAAGTCCCGCGTGTCGTGGCAGCGCGCGCAGTCCATGCCCATCTCGCCGCGGTGCACGTCCTGATGGCAGTCCGCGCACCGGCTCCCCGACGTCTCGGCAAACTCCAGCGACGTGTGGCACAGGAGGCACGGCACGTCCTTGTGCGAGCCGTCCAGCGGGAAGCCGGTCCTCGAGTGATCGAAGTCCGTGGGGCTCTTCGCCGGCGTCCATGACTCGGCCCGGTGGCAAAGCGCGCAGTCCTGCTTGAAGGAACCGTGGGGGTTGGCCGTCGCGACCTGCGGCTTCGCGGGTGCGGATCCGGACGCCGCGGCGCCCTCCCCGGCCGCGGACGAAGCCGCCGGCATCGCGATGAGCGCGAGCGCCCCGGCGAGGGCGGAACGGCGGAAGCGGAGACGGACCGCGAGCGGGCGGCGGATCATGGCGAACCTCATCCGGGGGATCCGGTGGACTGCGGGGTCCCGGCCACGTGGCAGGCCTCGCACGCGGTGGGCGCTCCCACCCACACCGCGCCGCGCTTCCCGTCCGGCAGGGTCCCCTCGGCGTGGCAGGCCGCGCACGCCACCTTCGCGTGGGCGCCGGCCAGCGGGAACTTCGTCGTCTCGTGATCGAAGCGCGCCGCCGGCCGGAACGTGTCCGCGCCGTGGCAGACGCTGCACTCGTCGCCGCCCTTGCGCTTCGCGAACTGGCCGCCGTGCGGGTCCTCGTGGCAGTCCCGGCAGGCCCGCGCCTTCTCCTGGAACGAGAGGTCCGGCCACGCCTTCGCGGTGCCCAGCAGCGTGGACTCCGGGTGCTTCGTCTCCAGGCCCTTGTGGCACAGGAAGCACGGAACGGCCGCGTGCGCGCCCTCCAGCGGGAACTCGTACGCCGCGTGCGCCGCCGGGTCCACGCGGGAGGGCGCGAACGCCGCCGGGTCGTGGCAGGACAGGCACTTGTCGTCCGTGGCCCCGAGCGCGGCGCGATGCGGGTCCGCATGGCAGTCCACGCACTGCATGGTCTGGAACCGCAGCAGCACGCCGGCGGTCCCGATGCGCTTCGCATCCGGCAACGGCGGCAGCTGCGCGCGCCGCGGTCCGTGGCATGCCTCGCACGCCGCCTTCTCGTGCGCGCCCTGCAGCGGGAAGCGTAGCGCCGCGTGGTCCGCCACCGTGAACCTCGCGGGGCGGAACGCGGTCACGTCGTGGCAGCTCTCGCAGCGCCCTCCGTCCGCGCGGCGCGCGACCTGCCCGGCGTGCGCGTCCGCGTGGCAGTCCGCGCACCGCGCGAACGCGGGCCGGAAGCGGAAGGGCACCGCCGCATCCTTCGAGGCATGGCAGTCCCGGCACGCCACCGCGCGGTGCTTCCCTTCCAGCGCGTACTTCGCCTTCGCGTGCCGCGTCACGTCGAACGTGGACGGCACGAAGCCCTCCACGCGGTGGCACGATTCGCAGTCCGCCGGCGCGCCGGCGAGCGCGGCCTCGCCGCGGTGCGGATCCGCGTGGCAGTCCGCGCACTTCGCGAACGCCGGCAGCGCGTCGTAGCCGTCCTTGTGGCACGTCGTGCACTCCAGCGCGCGGTGCTTCCCGCGCAGGGGATAGCGCGTCTTCTCGTGGTCGAACGCGCCCTGCACCACCTGCTTCCAGTCCGCGGGGGTGTGGCACTCGGTGCAGTTCGCGCCGAAGCGGTCCTTGTGCGGATCGGCGTGGCAGGAGAGGCACTGCGTCTCCAGACCCAGCCAGGAGTCGTCCGCCACGCGGCCCTTGCGCTTCGCGAGCGCGGCGGACCTGCGCAGCTCCACGCGGTGGCACTTCGCGCACTCGAGCGACGCGTGCTTCCCGTCCAGCGCCCACCCGGTCTTCCCGTGGTCGAAGGCGTCGTCCCCCGCCCACTCCACGAGCGGGAAGTCCACGCCGCCGTGCTCCACGTGGCACTCCGCACAGGCGCCGGCCGCGTCGC
Organism: uncultured Gemmatimonadota bacterium; assembly: GCA_964471155.1. GTDB lineage: Bacteria > ARS69 > ARS69 > ARS69 > ARS69 > CAYYFX01. The sequence goes on from CAYYFX010000026.1 coordinate 11,089, forward strand.
GCGCGTGGAACCCGCGCCCGGCCTCGCGCAGCGCGGCGATCTCGCCGTGGCAGGAGAGGCACTGCGCGTCCACGCCCTTCTCCTTGATGCCGTGGCAGGCCAGGCAGTTCCTCACGCCCTCCAGGTCCGCGTGCGCGCGCGACAGCGGCCCCGGGGAGATCTGGCCCCGGACCGGAACGGCGGACAGGAGGAAGGACGCGACCAACGTCATGACGATCGTCCGGAGCGGGCCGCCGCGCCGTCTACGCGGGAGCACCGGCTTTCGCCTCCTCGAGTGGAATGGCCTTGGTGACCATGCGGATGCCCGCCTTCTCCAGGAACGCGGCCGGCGGCTCGCCGCCGATGCGCACGATCACGTCGTCGTTGGGGAGCGTGAGGACGTTGCCGCCGGCCTCGATCTCCACGGCGTCCGCGCGGATGGACTTCACCGCGCTCTCGCGCAGGATCCGCACCTTCCCGGTCCGTTCGGCCTCCGCCAGCTTCTGCCGGTTGCGCTCCTTCGCGCGGTCGAAGTCCGCCTTGCGGTGGCTGAGCACGACCTCGGTGCCCTCCTGGTTCGCCAGACCCAGCGCGGACTCCAGCGCGCTGTCCCCGCCGCCGACCACGAGCACCTTCCGGCCCTTGAACTCCTCCATCTCCACGATGTCGTAGAAGACCTTGTCGGCCTCCTCGCCGGGCACGCCGAGGCGGCGCGGCGTCCCGCGCCGGCCGAGCGCGAGGATCACGCGGCGCGCGCGCACCTCGAACCCCCGGCCGCGCACGGCGATGGACGCGCCCTCGCGCGCCACCTCCTCCACGCGCCGGTTCGACAGCACGGTGAGGCCGCTCTGCTCCACCATCGCCTCCCACACGGCGAGGAGCGTCTCCTTCGACGCGTCCGCCACCCACAGGTCCCCGTACAGCGGCACCTTGATCGGCTCGGCGAGCAGCAGCTTGTGACGGGGGTACTTGCGGATCGTGTCGGCCAGGCTGCCCTGGTCCAGGATCACGAAGTCCAGTCCCGCCTTGCGCGCGGTGAGCGCGGCGCTCAGTCCGGCCGGGCCGGAGCCCACGATGGCGAGGTCGTGCACGGCGCCGCACGCGCCGGTCCCGCAGCCCTGCAGCTCGCGGGCCACGTTCTCCGCGGCCACGCGCCCCTCGTTGATGGCGTTCTTGATGAGCCCGCGGCCGCCGAGCTCCCCCACGATGTACACGCCCGGCACGTTCGACTGGAAGTCCGCCTTCAGGTCCGGCACCGTGACGCGGTGGACCGCGGCGCCCGTGGCGATCACGATGCCGCCGACCGGGCACGCCTCGGCGCACTTCCCGTGACCCTTGCACCGGTCCTTCTCGACGATCGCCAGCTTCCCCTCGAGCCGGATGGCGCCGGGCTCCGGGCACACGGGAACGCAACAGCCGCAACCCACGCAGACGTCCGCGCGCACGATGGCGTGCGGGGCGGTGTCCGCGGCGACCTCCGCCGGATCGGGCGCGGCTTCCGCCTCCGCGCCCGCGATCTCGAACACCTGCATCGGGACGTCGCAGCCGGGGCAGCGCGTGGCGCCGGCGGGCACCTCCGCGCCGCACCGCGGGCACGCGATGCGCGGACCGCCGCCCTTGCGCCGGATCTGCCACGCCATCAGCGCCGCCGTGAGGGCGACGAACGCGATCGTCGCGAGCACGTTCGCGTTCATGTCAGCGCAGCCACGTGTCGCCGAAGAGGACGGCCACGGCCACGTGCACCGCGACCGCGAGGAACGCCATGATCGCGAAGGGCATGTGGAACGCGTGCCACAGCCGGAACACGCGGTTCGTGGCGTCCAGGATGCGGATCTGCTGGCCGAGGGCCATCTCGCGCCGCGCGAGGCGCGTCACGTTGCGCGCCTCGCGGGCGTCGAACCTCCGCCGCGAGGAGCGTATCCCGGCCTCGAGACGGCGTACGGCGCGGCGACGATCGAGGTCGTCGCGCACCATCCGGGAGAGCGCGCGCACGACGCCGCCGCCCGGCGCCGCCTCCACCGGCTTCAGCAGTTCCAGGATCTCGCGCGGGTCGAGCCCGGTGGACTCCACCAGGGTGCCGAGGATCTCCCGCCGCTCCGCGGAGACCTGCTCGCGGGTCAGCTCCAGTCCGGCGCGCCCGCGCGGGATGCGCACGTACAGGTACCGGCCGATCACGCCGGAGCACGCCACCACGAGCATCGAGAAGTACCCGAGCCCGATGAGCCCCTCGAAGCGGAACCCCGCGTGCACCGCGCCGGCGAGCGGCATCAGCACGCCCGCCACGATGTGCGCGTCCAGCCAGCGCGGGATGGGGCCGAGGAACGTGGCGGACGGGAGGCGTTTCCGCACGGGGTACAGCCACAGGAAGGCGAAGAGCGCGAACGCGAGGAGGCCGGCGGACTGCCCCACGTACCCCGTGGGACCCAGCCACGTGTGCCACGGATTGCGGAGCCGCTCGCCGACGGGCAGGGCGTAGTAGGAGGCCCCGACCGCCGCGGCGAGCAGGAGCGGAAACACCCCGATGAGCACGGCGCGCGGCACGAACGGCGGCGCGACGGAGCGGGGGGCCGGCTGCGCCGCCGGGGTGGACGCTGCGGCCCCGCCGTGCGTCGCGCCGGGCGGCGGCGCCGCCAGTCCCGTGGTGGCCATCGTTCGTACCGTCCCTCCGGGAGTGCAGGATTGTCCTGACGCGTGTGCACTCTGCGAACGCGAGGGCGCGAACAAGGCCCCCTTCCCTGCCGTCACCTCGGCAGGGATGTGGTGCGTTTACTCCACTATTCCCCGAAAAGGGGGTTAGTTCTCCAGCACGCGGCGAAGGTCGACCAGCCTCCGGGCGAAGTACGGCTCCTCGAGCTCGGTCACGATCACGCCGCGACTCAGCGATGCATGCAAGAACCGATCCGGCCCCAGCATCACGCCCACGTGGTTCACGCGCGAACCGATCCGGAAGAAGACGAGATCCCCGGCGCGCGCCTCGCTGCGGTCGATCGCTCGGCCCTCCCGCCGCTGCGCCGAGGTCGTGCGCGGAAGCGCCACGCCCAGCTCCTCCATCACGGACTGCACGAGCGCGGAGCAGTCCACGCCGTAGCCGTTCGTGCCGCCGTGGCGATACGGCGTGCCGAGCCAGCCCGACGCGGCGTCCTCCAGCAAGCGCGCGCGCCAGGTGTCGGCATCCGGCGAATCCTCGAGCGTCGTGAGCGGACCGGGACCGGATGCCGGCGACGGCCCGGCCACGGGACCCACGGGCGAGACCGGATCGGGGTAGACGGGCGCGCGGAACGCCGGGCGCGCGCCGCACCCCGCGAGGACCGCCGCCGCGACCGATGCGGCGGCCGACGCGGCGAGGAGGCGCGCGCCGAAGCGGGCGCGGCCGCCCCTCACGAGGACGGTCCCGCCAGCCGCGCCGCGAGCAGCTCGCGCACGCGCTTCGGGTTCGCCTTCCCGCCGCTCGCCTTCATGGCCTGCCCCACGAGGAAGCCGAGCACCTTCTCCTCCCCGGCGCGCACCTGCGCGACCTGGCCGGGATGCCGCGCCACCACGTCGTCCACGATCGCGGCGAGCGCGGCGTCGTCCGACACCTGCGTGAGTCCCTCGGCCGCCACGATCTCGCGCGGCGCGCGGCCGGTGTCGCGCATCCTCTCGAAGACCGCCTTCGCCGCGCTGCCGGACACCGTGCCGTCGCGCACGAGCGCGAGCAGCTCGCCGAGCGCGGCGCCGGTCACGCCCACATCCGCCACGCGCGCCCCCTCGTCCTTGAGCAACCGCAGCACCTCGCCCATGGTCCAGTTCGCGGCGAGCTTCCCGTCGCCGCACGCGCGGGCGGCCTCCTCGAAGGTGTCGGCCACGTCGCGGCGCTCCGTGAGCACCGACGCGTCGTACGCCGACAGCCCCCACTCCGCGCCGAACCGCGCCCGCCGCGCGAGCGGCAGCTCCGGAATCGCCGCGCGCGCCGCCGCCACCTCGCCCGCTGTGAGATCCAGCGGCGGCAGGTCCGGCTCCGGGAAGTAGCGGTAGTCCGGCGCGTCCTCCTTGGAGCGCATCATGCGGACCTCGCCGGCCGCATCGTCCCACAGCATCGTGGCGGCCTCGATCCGCCCGCCGCCCTCCAGCACGCCCGCCTGCCGGGCCGCCTCGCGCGCGATCGCACGCTCCACCATGCGGATGCTGTTCAGGTTCTTGACCTCGGTCTTCGTGCCGAGCGCGGGGTCGCCGGCGCGGCGCACGGAGACGTTCGCGTCGCACCGCAGGTTCCCCCGGCTCATCTCCCCGTCCGACACGCCGAGCCACCGCACCGTCCGTCGCAGCGACTCCAGCACCGCGCCCGCCTCCTCCGGCCGCCGCAACGCCGGCTCGGTCACGATCTCGAGCAGCGGCGTGCCGCAGCGGTTCAGATCCAGCCGCGTGTCCCCGCCGGCGCCCGTCTCGTCGTGCAGGGACTTCCCCGCGTCCTCCTCCAGGTGCACGCGCACGAGCGGCGCCGCGCGCACGTCGCCGTCGATCCCGAACGGGATGGCGCCGCCCACGCCGAGCGGGTGCTCGTACTGCGAGATCTGGTAGCCCTTGGGCAGGTCCGGGTAGAAGTAGTTCTTCCGGGCGAAGACCGAGCGCGGCGGCACGCGGCACCCGAGCGCGAGCACGGTCCGCAGCGACAGCTCCACCGCACGCGCGTTCAGCACCGGCAAGGCACCCGGCAGCCCCAGGCATACCGCGCACACGTTCGTGTTGGGCGGATCGCCGAAGCGCCGCGGGCATGCGCAGAAGCACTTCGACTCCGTGTCGAGCTGCACGTGGATCTCCAGCCCGATCACGGTCTCCCAGGTCATCGCGCCGCCTCGAGCGCGGCCGCCGCGCGCAGCAGCAGGTCCTCGCGCCACGCGGGCGCCTGGATCTGCAGGCCCACGGGGAACCCCTCGCGGTCCGTCCCGCACGGCACCGAGATCGCGGGGATGCCGGCGAGGCTGGCCGGGATGGTCATGGCGTCGGTGAGGTACATGGCCAGCGGATCCTCGGTGCGCGCGCCGCGGGCGAAGGGGCCGGTCGGCGCGACGGGCGAGAGCAGCACGTCCGCATGCGCGAACGCCTCGCGGTAGTCCCGCGCGAGGTGCGCGCGCGCCTTCGCCGCACGGCCGTGGAACCGGTCGTGGTACCCGGACGAGAGGCAGAACGTGCCCATGAGGATGCGCCGCTTCACCTCCGCGCCGAAGCCCTCGTCGCGCGTGCGGGTGTACAGGTCGTCCAGGTCGCGCGGCGCGGCGGCGCGGTGGCCGTAGCGGACGCCGTCGTAGCGCGCCAGGTTCGACGACGCCTCCGCGCTCGCCAGCACGTAGTACGCGGCGATGCCGTAGCGCGCGTGCGGCAGGTGCGCCTCCACCCGCGCGGCGCCGAGCCGCTCGAACGTGGCGGCCGCCTCCTCCACCCGTGCGCGCACGTCCTCCGCCACACCCTCGCCGAGCAGCTCCGGCACGACGCCCACGCGCAGCCCGCGCACGTCCGCGCGCGCGAGGTCCCCCACGGGATCCGGCGGCGCGGCGCGGCACGTGGCGTCCGCGGGATCCGCCCCCGCGATCGCCTCGTACAGCCGCGCCGCGCCCGCCACGTCCGCGGCCACCGGCCCGATCTGGTCCAGCGACGACGCGAACGCCACGAGCCCCGACCGCGACACGCGCCCCCACGTGGGCTTCAGCCCCACGACCCCGCACCACGCGGCGGGCAACCGCACCGAGCCGCCCGTGTCGCTGCCGAGCGCGAGCACCGCCATTCCGTCCGCCACGGCCACGCACGATCCGCCCGAGGATCCCCCGGGAACGCGCCCGGGATCGCGCGGGTGGGCCGCCGCGCCGAACGCGGAGTGCTCGGTCGAGCTGCCCATCGCGAACTCGTCGAGGTTCGTCTTGCCGAGGATCACGGCGCCGGCGTCGCGCAGCCGCGTGACCACCGTGGCATCCACCGGCGAGCGGTACCCCGCGAGGATGCGCGAGGCGCAGGTGGTGGGGAGATCGCGCGTGACGAGGTTGTCCTTCAGCGCGACGGGCACGCCGTCCAGGGGACCTCGCGCGCGCCCCGCCGCGCGGCGCGCGTCCGAGGCCGCCGCCTGCGCCCTCGCCCCGGCCTCGTCCACGTGCAGGAACGCCCTCAGCTCCCCGTTCCGGGTTGCGATCCGCGCGAGGCAGCGTGCGGTGAGCGCGGCGGAGGTGACCGAACCGTCCGCCAGGCCGGCGAGGGCCGCGGCGCCGTCCACCGGCGCGCCGCTCACGCCGCGGGCCCCGCGTCGAGGACGGGCGGGACGACGAACGTGCCGCCGGACGCGTCCGCCCCCGGCGCCTGCCCGAGGACCTCGTCCCGCGGGAGACCGGGCCGCGCCGCATCCGTGCGACGCACGCCGGGCGCCGCCTCGCGCTCGCCGGGATCCGGCTCGGCGTCGATGTCCTTGAGCAGCTCCACGTAGTCCAGGATCCGCGCGAGCTGGCCGGAGAGCTCCCGCTCCTCGTCCGGTGTGAGCGCCAGCTTGGCCAACCGTGCGACCCGCGCGATCTCGTCCCGCGAAACCACCGCCCCTCCCGTGCCCGCGACGCGCGCCGCGTGGATGCCGCGCAGGATACCCCGATTCGCGTGCGGCGGATGCGCGGATGCGGCGCGGCGACGCGGCGCACCGAGTGCGGCGGGCGGCGCGGGCGCGGGTGGCGCTACCGGGCGGGCTGCACCACGACGCGGATGGTCACCTTCGGGGGGACCCAGCTCCGGGAGGCCAGGCTCCCGGCCACCTTCCAGAGGTGCGCGCGCAGCGACGGATCCGGCGAGGTCTCCCCCCCGCAGAGGATGCGGAAGATGGTCTCGCGGTCCAACTCCCCGGCCGGGGCCGGGGCGGTCCCGAGCAGAAGGAGCTGCCCGGGCGCGGACGCGCCGAGCAGGCGCATCGGGGACGCCGAAGCGGGCGCCGGGGACAGGAGGAGCAGCGCGACGAAGGACGCGGCAACGGCGAAGGTTCGGACGGACATCCGGCGGGGCCTCCGAAGGGGATCGGCAATCGGCGGGGGTACGACGAAGCCGACTACTCTCCCAACGATCGTCCGGATCGTCCAGTCGCTTGACCAGGATTTGCGAGGATCGCGCGCTTCGTGGCGGCCTCGTGCGGAAGCTCCGCAGGGGCCGCGGCCCACGCCGCGCGGAAGGCCTCCCGCAGCGCGTCCGCGGACGGCGCCGCGACGAGCGCCGCGAGCGCCGGCTCGTCCTCGAACGGGAACGCCAGGGCGGCCAGCTCCGGATTCCACGGATCCCCGGGCCGCAGTTCCAGCACGGCGCCGTCGGAGATCCGCCACGCGCCGCCCGTCTCGCGGATCACCGCGGGCGTGCGCCCCGGCGCGAACGCCGCCATGGCCAGCCGCGCGCCCGGCCGCCACGGGATCTTCACCGGCTCCCGCGCCGAGACGGGCACCTCCCCCGCGGGCCCCGCCACGCCCCACTCGCAGGCGAATGCCCCGGAGTCGTCCACGGCTTCCACGTAGAACACGGCGCCCGGAAGGGGCGCCGTGTCCTCGTCCACGACGGTGACGCGCACGTCGCGCGTGGAGGCCAGATCGGCGCAGCCCAGCGCACCCGCCAGCGCCAGCGCCGATCCGGCCGCGGCGGCTACGCGACCGTGACGTCCTTGCACAGGTAGACGTCCTGGATGGCGTGCAGCAGGGCGATGCCTTCCTTGCGCGGCTTCTGGAACGCCTTCCGACCGGAGATCAGCCCCATGCCGCCGGCGCGCTTGTTCACCACCGCCGTCATGACGGCCTGCTGCAGGTCGTTCTCCCCCGACGCGCCGCCGGAGTTGATCAGCCCGATGCGCCCCATGTAGCAGTTCGCCACCTGGTATCGGCACAGGTCGATGGGGTTGTCCGAGGTCAGCTCCGAGTAGACCTTCGGGTGCGTCTTCCCGAACTTCAGCGCGTTGTAGCCGCCGTTGTTCTCCGGCAGCTTCTGCTTGATGATGTCCGCCTCCAGCGTGACGCCGAGGTGGTTCGCCTGCCCGGTGAGATCCGCGGCCGCGTGGTAATCCACGCCGTCCTTCTTGAAGCCGGAATTCCGCAGGTAGCACCACAGGATCGTGATCATCCCGAGCTCGTGCGCCACGTGGAACGCGTCGGAGATCTCCTGGAGCTGCCGGGTGGACTCGTCCGAGCCCCAGTAGATCGTGGCTCCCACGCCCACGCAGCCCATGTCGAAGGCCTGGCGGACGTTCCCGAACAGCACCTGGTCGTGCTTGTTCGGGTAGGTGAGCAGCTCGTTGTGGTTGAACTTCAGGATGAACGGGATCCGGTGCGCGTACTTCCGGGCGGTCATGCCCAGGACGCCCAGCGTGGACGCCACCCCGTTGCACCCGCCCTCGAGGGCGAGCTGCACGATGTTCTCCGGATCGAAGTAGTCCGGGTTCGGTGCGAAGGAGGCGCCGGCCGAATGCTCGATGCCCTGGTCCACCGGCAGGATGGACACGTAGCCGGTGCCGGCCAGCCGGCCGTGATCCAGGAGCTGCTGGTAGGCGCGGTTCACCTGGACGGGTCGGTCCGTATGGAGGAAGACGCGATCCACGAAGTCCGGTCCGGGGACATGGAGGCGCTCTTTCGGGATGGTGCGGCAGGTGTGGTCCAGGAGGGCGGCGTCGGCGCCGAGGCGCTCGCGGATGGTCTCCACGGTGGGTTTGTCGGTGACCTGCACGGCCATTTCGGACTCCTTGTGGGGTTGCGGAGCGCATCTTAGCACTGCCGGACCGCGCCGTCGGACGTGGGGAGTCCGTTCGGCGGGGCCCGCCCTCGCGGCGGCGGCGGCACAGACTCACCCGCAATCGGGCGATTTCCTGTGGTTTGTTTGGACAGACCCCCCTTCCGGGGGTCGCCTCCGTTCCCGCCCGCCTGCTACGATGCCCCGATGATGCACCGAAGCCTCTCCCGAGCCAACCCTCGCCTCGCCCGCCGAGCGGCCTGGTCCGCGCTGTGCGCCGCGGTGCTCCTGCCGCTGGCCTGCGCGCCGGGGCCGGCGTTCCACGGGTCGCAGGCGCCCCCGCTGCGCGTGCTGGTGGCGGCGGCGTCCACGCCCCTCCTTCCGGGGCTGGCCGGGGACGTCGAACGGGACCTCGCGCGCGGGATCGCGGCGGGGCTCGGGCGCGACGCGCTGTTCATTCCGGGAACACCCGGGGCCGACCCGCTGGACGCCCTGCGAGCCGGCAGCGTGGATCTCGTGGCCACCGGGTACGCGGCCGGCGGCGACCCGCCGGACGATGTGGCGTACTCCCTGCCCTACCGGCACGAGGACGCGCCGGTGGTCCTGGCGCTGCGCGCCGACGACCCGGGGCTGCGGCGGCGCGTGAACGAGTTGATCGTCTCCCGCGCCTTCGCCGCGGGCGACCGCGCGCACCGCGACGACCTGGACGGCATCCGGAAGCGGGGCTCGCTGCGGCTCCTCGCGCTCCCGCACGTGGGGTCCTTCTTCCTGCAGGACGGCGCGCCGCGGGGGTTCGAGTACGAGCTGCTGCGTCGCTTCGCCGAGGAGCAGGAGCTGGCCCTGGAGATCGTGAGCCCCAAGACGCCCGAGGAGCTCTCGGAGTGGCTGCTGGCCGGGCGCGGGGACGTGCTCGCCGCGAACCCGGAGGCGCCGCTCGCGGCGAACGCGCGCGTCGCCGCCACCCGGGCGGTGGCGCGGGTGGAGATGGTCGTGGCCGCCCGGGACGACGATCCGCGCCCCGTGCGCGAGATGGGCGACCTCGCCGGGCGCACGCTCGTCGCGCGCCGCGGGGGCGCCGAGGCCGCGTTGGCGAAGCAGCTCGCGGAAGCGGTCGAGGGCCTGACGCTGCAGTGGACGGACGGACGGATCGGGTCCACGGCGCTCATCGCGGGCGTCGGCGAGGGGCGCTACGACCTGGCGCTCGTCCCCTCCCATCTGGTCATGGTGGAGCGGCATGCCGGGCGCCGCGTGGATGCGGCATTGAGGCTGGAGAACGCGGACCTCGTGTGGAGCGTCCGGGCGTCGAACCCGAAGCTGCGCACCGCGCTGGACGCCTACCTCGCGCGCGCGTACCGCGGCACCGAGTACAACGTGCTCTGGCGGAAGTACTTCCGAAACGGGCAGGCGGTGGCGCGCGCCGTGCAGCGGCCGGGCCGGCTGTCGCCGTGGGACGGCGAGGTCCGGCACTGGGCCGCCGTGCACGATCTGGACTGGCGGCTGGTCGTGGCGCTCATGCACCAGGAGTCGCGCTTCCGGCCCGAGGTGGTGAGCCCCTCCGGCGCGGCCGGCCTCATGCAGATCGTGCCCGAGACCGCCACCGAACTGGATCTGGTGGACCTGCACGACCCCGAGGAGTCCATCCGCGCGGGAACGCGCTACCTGCGCTGGCTGCTGGAGCTGTACGACGAGGATCTGCCCCTCGTGACGCGCCTGCGCTTCGCGCTGGCCAGCTACAACGCGGGCCCCGGCCACGTGGCGGACGCGCGGAAGCTGGCGGCGACGATCGGGCTGGACCCGGATCGCTGGTACGACCACGTGGAGCGCGCCATGCTGCTGCTGGAGCAGCCGGAGTACTACGCGAACGCCCGGTGCGGGTACTGCCGCGGCTCGGAAACGGTGCGCTACGTGCGGGAGATCGATCGCCGCTACCGGCTGTACGTCCAGTTCGTGCCTCAGGACGCGCCGGAGTCCTCCCCGGATTCCCGCGCCGTGGCGGCGCTGCCCGCGGCGCCGGCCGCCCCGTTGCCGCCGGCCTGATCCCGCGGCACCACCTGCAGCACCTCGATCGCGGCCGACACGTTCCCGAAGGGCGGCATCACGTACACGCCCTGCACCATCGGCATGCACTCCAGCAGCGCCTCGCGTGCGATCTCGATGCCGGCCGAGCGGGCGTCCTCCGCGGACTCGGCGCGGGCCAGCCGCTCCAGGATCCGCTCCGGGACCTCCATGCCGGGCACCTCGTTCGTGAGGAACTCGGCGTTGCGGTAGCTGCGCAGCGGGAGGATGCCCACGAGCAGGGGGATGCGGCAGTGCTCGGTGCGGCGGATGAACCGCTCCAGCACGCGCACGTCGTACACGGGCTGCGTCATCACGTACTCCGCACCGGCCTCCACCTTGTACTCGAAGCGGCGGATCTCCTCGTCCAGGTTCACCGCGGCCGGGTTCGCCCCCACGCCCAGGTGCAGGGCGGTGCGCTGGTCGATGGGATTGCCCACGAGGTCCTGCGCCCGGTTCAACCGGCTCGCGATCTGCAGCAGACCGATGGAGTCCACGTCGAACACGGCCGTGGCCGAGGGGTAGTCCCCGAGCTTCGGCGGGTCCCCGGTGACGATGAGCACGTTGCGGACCCCGAGCGCGCCCATGCCGAGCAGGTCCGACTGCATGCCCAGGAGGTTCCGGTCCCGGCAGCAGTAGTGCAGGATCGTCTCCATCCCCACCTGCCCGGAGGCGAGCACGGCGAGCGCGAGGGAGCTCATGCGCGCCGACGCCCGCGGTCCGTCCGGGATGTTCACGACGTCCACGCCCGCTTCCTTCAGCTTCGTGATGCGGGCGAGCGCCTTGGCCGGATCCGGGCTCTTGGGCGGCGAGATCTCCACCGAGCACACGAACCGCCCGGCGGCGATCTTCGCGCCGAGCCCGGACTTGAGCCGGCGGGGCAGCGGCTCCGCGGCCGGCGCGGGCTCGGTCGCCGTCACCTGCGGCGGCGGCTTCGGCGCGCGGTAGTCCTCCGGCCGCTGCGCGCGCAGCGCCGCCTTGACCGCGCGGATGTGGTCGGGCGTGGTGCCGCAGCAGCCGCCGATGATCCGCACGCCGGCACGCAGGAAGCGGCGCGCGTACTTCGCGAAGTACTCCGGCGAGGACAGGTACATGTACCGTCCCTCGACCAGGCGCGGCATCCCGGCGTTCGGCATCACGGCGAGCGGGCGGTCCGTGGCCTCGCGCATCCGCTCGATGGCGGCCAGCATGGGCTGCGGGCCCACGGAGCAGTTCAGCCCCACGACGTCCGCGCCCCACTCGGAGAGGCGCGCGCCGATCTTGTCCGGCGCGTCGCCGAACGCCGAGTGCTCCTCGTCGGACACGCTCATCATGGCCACGACGGGGCGGTCGCTCACCTCGCGCACGGCGCGGATGGCCTCGCGCATCTCCTCCAGACGGCGGATCGTCTCCAGGACGAAGAAGTCCACGCCGCCCTCGGCCAGCGCCTGGGCCTGCTCCCGGAAGACGGCGCGGGCCTCGTCGTACGCGATGCGGCCGAGGGGCTCGATGGGGACGCCGAGCGGGCCCATCGAGCCCGCGACGAGGACGCCCTCCCCCGCCTCGGCGCGGGCGAGGTTCACCCCCGCGCGGTTGATCTCCGCGACGCGGGCGGCCAGCCCGTGGGGCTCCAGCTTGAAGACGTTCGCCCCGAAGGTGTTGGTCTCGACGAAGTCCGCGCCGGCCTGGACGTACTCCCGGTGGACTTCGCGCACGAGGTCCGGCTCGGCGAGGTTCAGCTCGTCGAAGCAGCGGTTGATGAAGATCCCCTTGGAGTAGAGGCGGGTGCCCATGGCCCCGTCGCCCACGACGGTGCCCCGGGCGATCCTCTCCAGAAGGCCTTCCGCCACGGCGTCTCCCCGGCTGCGGTGGCGGATCACCATAGAGCAAAACGCCGCGGTCCGGGGGGGTGATCCGGAACCGCGGCGCCGTCTCCCGACTGCTCTTCGGAGGTGGAGCGAGGCTGCGCTTCCGCGCTCCGGGAATGAGTACCCCCCGGGGGCGGGCAGGTTCCCGGGCGGGCCGGCTCCCCGGCCGGGCAGCTTGCCGGCCCCGCCCGGCGGGGCGGGCCGGGCGGTCCCTCAGCGGCGGACCAGGACGCGGGCCGACGCCGCGGCGCCGGAGGCCGTCTCGGCGCGGACGAAGTAGACGCCCGGGGCCACGAGGCGGCCGGCGGCGTCGCGGCCGTCCCAGACCATCTCGCCCGGCCCCCGGTCGTACCGCCCGCGAGCGAGGACGGCCACCCGGCGGCCGGACGCGTCATGGACGGAGAAGCGGACGGCCGTGGGCTCCGGCAGCGAGAACGAGAGCCGGGTGCCGGCGGCCGTGGGACTCGGAGCGGCGGCAAGCGACATCCGCGCGTTCAGGGCCGCCGGGTCCTGCCCGCGAACCGCCGGCGCCGGCACGCGCTCGCGCACGGCGAACTCGTACACGTGGGCTTCGTACCCGTCGAACGAATCGGTGATGCGCCCGTTCCGGATGGGCAGGTGGCGACCCTCGTGGAGGACCCGCGCCACGCCGTGCGGGCGCAACGGCAGCTCGAACGTGGCCTCGCCGGTGAAGCCGTTGCGGGAGATCGCCACGAGCACGGCGCGGCGGTCCGGCCCCTGCAGCACACGGAAGTCCACGTCCGGCTCGCTGCAGGTCGCGCCCGGGAGATCCGTCCCCACCAGGTACGCCGTGAGCCCCGCGACCTCGGAGACGACCTGCCGCGTGATCGGCCAATTCTCCTCGCCCCCGCCCTCGGCGTGGTACCAGGTCCACCCGGCCCAGAAGATCCCGGTGGCGCCGTGGACGATGCTGGCCCACGCCTCCCAGCGCGCTTCCTTCAAGGGAATGCCCTTGTGCGCCTGCACGATCATCCAGAGCGGCTGCCCCGGGAGGTTCAGCTCGGAAAGGAACAGGTCCGCCCCGGTGACGAGGCGATCCATGCGGCACTCCGGGTACCCGAGCACGTTCAGGGCGGTGCACGTCCCCGGCCCGGGCGGGTACGGGTAGCTCGCGAACATCACCACGTCCGTCGCGGTGGCCCAGGAGCTGACCTCCTGCTTCCATGCTTCGAGGTCGCCCTCCACGTGCGCCGGCGCGTGGTTCATGGCCACGACGGCGGACGGCGCGGCCGTGCGGAGCTGCGGGTACGTGGCGCGGATGTGCGCCTCGTCGATGTCTCCGATCATGTTGCGGCTGATCGTCCACGAGGGCTCGTCACGGTTCGCGAACGCCACGACGCGGTCCGGGTGCGCGGCGGCGCAGTCCAGGAGCGCGTCCAGCTCCGCGGCCTCGTACATCGGCTGATCCACCTCCAGCTCGGGCGTGGCGGGGTCGTCCCAGTTCCACGTGTCCCCGGATCCGACGAGGAGGTGCCAGCCGCCGGCCGCCGCCGCCGCCATGACCGCCGCGCACGACGGCGTCGTGTCGGCGTACGCGATCTCGATGTCCCAGACGAAGTTCGCGCCGGACTCCGCGATCCGCGCCTCCCAGTCCGCATAGCGGGGGCTGCCGAGATCCACGAGGCCGACCGGGAAGACCGGGGCGCCGCCGATCTCGAGGAGGCCGTCCGGACGGATGGATGCGGCCGCGGCCGGCGAGGCCGGCGTCCCCCCGGCGGCGACGGCGGCGGCGACCGCGGCGACAAGCGCGACCCGCCTGACGGCGAGCGACGCGCGGCGCGATGCGCGGGGAGGCGTCCAGGACATCGGGCGATTCCGTCGGGGGATGGGATCGCGGAGCGCGGTGCCGGGGGCATCGCGCGTGAGGCGCGGATGGTAGGTCGCACCCCCGCCGGGGATCAACCCCGCCCTTCCCCGGACCATGGTCCCGCGGACCGTCCCCCGTGCCGCGGAACGGACGAAGGGGCCCCGAGGTCCCGGAGCGGCATCGACCCACCCGTCGCCGCTGGCCGAACCCCGGCAGCCCCCCGCCGTGTACGGACTCGGAGCCGACTCTCCCAGTGCCGGAGGCCTTCGGGGACTCCGAACCAGGACCGCAACCACCCGTCACCACGCCACGAGCGGCCCCGAGTCACACCTGTCGAACGCGCCTGCCGCCTACCTCCTCCAGAGCGTGCCGGCGCGGCGTCCCGGACGCCCGTCCGACCCGTTCTCCGGGAACATCAGCTTCTCGACGTCCTCCAGCTCCGTGGCCAGACGCCGCAGGCGCCTCGGGGTCACCTCGCCCCGCTCGAGCGCGTCCAGCAACCGCCCCGCCCCGGCCAGGGGCACGCGGCGCAGCGTCTCCCGGCCGCGCCGGGTGAGGTCCGTGGGGACCTTGCGGCGGTCCTCCGCGCTGCGCGCGCGGGAGATGAGCCCGAGTTCCGTGAGCCGCTCGAAGCGACTCTGCATCGTGGGCACCGAGACGCCCAGCTTGCGCGCCAGCTCCACCATGGTGGCCCCGGGGTCCCCTTCCAGCAGCCGGAGCACGAGCAGCAGCGGCGGGGACAGCCTCTGCCGCCGGAGCGTGCGCCGGTAGTCCTCGCGCCGATCCCCCAAGCGCTCGACCCCGTTCACGATATGGATAATCTCGTTTCTCATACGGTATGGCATTATCGGTATCTCATAATATGACGCAACAAAAAAAGCGGGCCGGAGGAAGAAATCCTCCGGCCCGCCGGGCGCCCCGTCCGGCGAGGGCGGTCAGGGCGTCACGACCATCCTCGCCGCGGCCGTGCGGCCGCCGGCTTCCAGGCGCGCGAAGTAGACCCCGGGCGCCACCGGCCGGCCCGCGGCGTCGCGGCCGTCCCACGCGAGTTCCGCGGTTCCGCCCGCGGACGCGGGCGCGACCAGCTCCCGCACGCTCCGCCCCGCCGCGTCGACGATGCGCGCGGAAGCCGCGGCGCCCGCGGGCAGCGCGGCCGTCAGTCGCACGACGCCGCCGCGCCGCACGGGATTCGGCCGCGCCGGGCCGAGCGACACGACCCGCGGCGCCTCCGCCGCCGCCGGGCTCGCCGCTGCGGCCGCGGTCGTCACCGGCGCGTCCGCGACCGGCGCGATGCCCGCGCCGTCCTCGAGCAGCTCCATCACGTACAGCCCGCCCCCGATGTCGGACGCGACGAAGAGCGCCGGCGAGTTCGGGTAGTACGGGAACACGCCCCAGCACCCCGCGAACGCCGGGATGTCGCCGCTCGGGAAGGTGTCGTACCAGGCCACCTCCCGCATGTCCGCCGGGTCCGAAACGTCGACGATCCGCACGCCGGCGGTGTACCAGGACACGTAGGCCAGGTGCCCCTTCACGTGGACGTTGTGCGGGATGCAGTACCGCCCGTTCGGCGGCTGCCACAGCCCGGCGAACTCCGGCGCGGCGGGATCCGAGATGTCCCACGCGCGCAGGCTGGCGGCGGTCCGTTCGTCCGTGGTGAGCACGTGCACGCCGTCGCCGGCGGGCCAGGCGTTGTGCGTGAACGCGCCCGGGTACGGACCCACCTGGCCGAGAACCGCCGGCGTGGCCGGAGCGGAGACGTCCAGAAGGAAGAGCCGGGCGTCGTTGATCGCGGAGACGTATGCCGTGCCGCCCGCCGCGTAGACGTCGTGCGCGTAGGCGCCGTCCCAGCGACCGGCCACGGTGGGAGCGGCCGGCGGCGCGAGATCCAGGATGAGGATGCCGCCGGTGCGGTCGCGCCCCGCGATGTACGCGCGCGCCGCGGCCTCGTCGATGTAGAGGTTGTGCGCCGTGGAGAAGCCGCCCACGGAGGGGGCCGGCTGCGGCGAGGCCGGGTCCGCGAGGTCCACGACCTGCAGGCCTCCATCCGTCTCGTTCACGACGTACATGAAGGAGCCGTAGGTCTTGATGTCGCGCCAGGAGGACCCGGGGCCCGGAACGAACGACACCTCGACCGGACGGCGGCGGTCGGTGATGTCGATCACCGCCACGCCGTCGTACGCGGCGAGGAGCGCGTACTCGCGCCCGTCCGGCGCGGTCCAGCCCCAGATGTCGCTGTAGCGGGAGTGCTCGTCCAGGATCGCGTGGAGGACCACGTTCTCCGCAGGGAAGCGCGCGCCGCGCACCTCGGTCGGTCCGGAGGACGCGGGGTGGGGAAGTGCGGCGGCGCCGAGCACGGCGCCGAGGACGGCCGGCCGGAACATCGATTCCTCCGATGCGCGGAAACGAAGGGGACCCGCCCCACGGCGGGGCGGGTCCCGGGACTTTCCCGTCGGAGCCGGGCGATCGCAACCGCCCGGGCGCCGGAACCTACCGGATCACGAGGATTTTACGAGTCCGCTCCTCCGCTCCCGCGCGGACGCGCAGGAAGTACACCCCGGCCGCCCCCCGCGTCCCGCCGCTCCCGGCGCCGTCCCACACCAGCCGGTGCCGGCCCGCCTCCATCGACCCGTCCGCGAGCGTGGCCACGCGGCGTCCGAGGACATCGTGGATCTCGGCCACGACACGGTCCCGCGCCGGCAGGGACAGCTCCAGGGCGGCCGCCTCCCCCGCGCGCAGCGGGTTCGGGAACGGCGCGGACAGCGCGAACCGGTCCACGGAGACGCCCGGCAGGGGCACGCCCGTGGGAATCACGTCCGGTCCGTCGTAGATCATGAAGTCGTCGATGAGCGCTTCCGTGATCGACCCGTCGCCCGTGTCGCGCGCCGCGAACTGGAACCGCGTGAGGTTCGACGGCGTGATCAGCGACGTCAGCGGGATGTCCACGTGCAGCCAGCCGTCCGTGGTGGAGGCCTGCTGGTGCAGGACGACCCACGTGCCGCCGCCGTTCGTGGACACGCTCGCGGTGAACACGTCCGTCGTGGGGTTGCCGAGGATGCCCGTGGCGTACCACAGCCGGAACGTGACGTGCGGATCGGTGGTCCCCGCCAGTGCGAAGCTGGGCGAGAGCAGGACCGTCTCCCCGCCGTCCACGTCGTTGGAGCCCACCGTGGCGCCCGCGGACGCGCCGGTCACCCAGCAGAACGTGCCGGCGCCGGGCGTGAAGTCGTCGCCCGGCTGCACGACGTTGCCGTCCGAGAGGGTCTGCTGCGGATCGGCCCGCTCCCAGGCGCCGCTGGAGACGGTGCCGGAGACGGACCAGCCCGGGTAGGGCTCCTGGAAGGTGTCGGCCACGATGGCGGGATTCAGGGAGAAGTCCACCGTCAACGAGCCGCCCACGGTGACGTTCACCGTGCCCTCCATCGGGTTGAAGCCGAACGCGTCCGCCCGGATGCCGTAGGTCCCGGCCGGGATGGCGTCGTGGTCGTAGGCGCCGGACGCGTCCGAGGACTTCACGAGCGGCGTGCCCACCACCGTCACCTGCGCGTTCGCGATCGGCAGCGACGTGGCCGCCTCCGTGACGGTGCCCGCGACCGCTCCGGACGGCTGCAGCGCGAGCTCCACGTCCAGCGGGGTCACGACGCTGGAGACGATGGTGGCCGGCACGAGCTCGGTGTCGTACCCGAAGGCGCTCACCTCGAGGGTCACGGAACCCGGGAGGTCCTCCAGCACGTACGCGCCGGCGGCGTCGCTCTGCACGGAGACTCCCGTCTCCAGCACCTCGATCGTGGCGCCGGCGATCTTCACGGACGGATCCGACGCGCGCCGGACCTCGCCGGCCACGGTGCCCAGCGCGCCCTTGAACTCCAGGACGTACAGCCCGTTGGAGATGTCGGAGGCGAGCAGCAGGTCCGGGTTGGTCGTGAAGAAGGGGAACGCGCCCCAGCAGCCGT
Organism: uncultured Gemmatimonadota bacterium; assembly: GCA_964471155.1. Classification (GTDB taxonomy): domain Bacteria; phylum ARS69; class ARS69; order ARS69; family ARS69; genus CAYYFX01. The sequence goes on from CAYYFX010000026.1 coordinate 29,448, forward strand.
CGAAGCTGCTGCCGTCGCTCGCGGGCCAGGTGTCGTACGCGCCGACCTCCTCCAGGTCGAACGGGTCGGACACGTCCACGATCTTCACGCCGAGCGTGTAGTACGAGATGTACGCGTAGTCGCCCTCGATGTGGGTGTTGTGCGGGATCGTCGTGGTGTTCGGCCGGTACGAGTCCGTCTGCTGCAGCGTGGGCAGGGTGCCGAGGTCCCACATGCGGCAGGAGGACGAGCTGGTCTCGTCCGTGGTCATCACGTACAGGCCGTCCGGCGTGGGCCACGCGTTGTGGGTGAAGGCGGCCGGATAGCCCTGCGCGGTGCCGAGCGGCGCCGGGATGCTGGCGGGGTTCGAGACGTCCAGCACGTACAGGCGGGCCACGTTGATGGCGCTGCCGAAGAGCCGCCCGTTCTGCACCTGCACGTCGTGGAAGTACGCGGTCTCCCAGTTCCCGACCTCGACCGGCGCGGTGGGGTTCGCCAGGCTCAGGATGCGCGTGCCGCCGGTCCCGACGTTGGAGCCCGCGGTGTACAGCAGACCCGTCGTCGTATCGATGTACAGGTTGTGCGCGGTGCTGAACCCGCCGGCGGTGTAGGCGCCGGCCGCCACCGGGCTCTCGGGGTTCGTCAGGTTGACGATGGCGATGCCGCCGGACGTCTCGTTCGTGACGTACGCGTACTGCCCGTAGGTCTTGATGTCGCGCCAGGTGGACGAGGCCCCGGGCAGGAAGCCCGTCTCGTACGGCGCGTCCGGGTCGGACACGTTGATGACGGCGAGCCCGGTGGTGCACCCGAGCAGCGCGTACTCGTCGCCGTTGGGCGCGGTGTAGCCCCACACGTCGTTGTAGGCGGAGTGGTCGTCCACCCGCGCGTGGAAGATGACGTTGAACGTGGGCCCCGCCTGGGCGGCGCCGGCGAGGAGCAGGGCGAGGAGCGCGGGCGCGGGGAGGTGGCGAACGGACATCGGCGGTCTCCGTGCGGGCGGGGCGTCCGGGGAAGGCGGCCGGCGCCGCCTCCCCCGTGGGCCGGTGGTCGTGTCAGTCGATGCGGACCATCTTGCGGGTCCGGAGCTCGTCCTTCGTCTCGAGGCGGTAGAAGTACACGCCGGCCGCGGCGCGCCGGCGGCCGACGTCCGTGCCGTCCCACTCCACGCGGTGCGCGCCGGGCTCGAGCACGCCGTCCACGAGCGTCGCCACGCGGGCGCCGCGGACGTCGAACACGGACAGGCGCACCGCCTCCTTCGCCGGGATCGCGAAGTCGATCGTGGTGGCGCCGGGGAACGGGTTCGGGCGGTTCTGCGCGAGATCCAGCCGCAGCCGCGGCGCGAACGCATCCACGCCGGTGGCGCCGGGCGCCGCGTCGTACAGCGTGAAGTCGTCCAGCGCGCCCTCCACCACCTGCCCCGGATCCGGGTCCTCGGCGGTGAAGCGGAAGCGCACCTGGTCGAACGCACCGAGGTGCGGCGTGAGGTCGATGTCGATCGGCTGCCAGTGGTTCTCGTGCGCGATCGTGCTCTCCAGCAGCGTCCAGGAGGAGCCGCCGTCGTCGGACACGTGGACCTGCCACGCGTCCGTCAGGGCGTTCACCGCGTACCACCGGTAGTAGAAGACGTGCGGCGCGGCCATGCCCGACAGGTCGTACACCGGCGAGAGCAGCCGCGTGGCGCCGCCGTCCACGTCGTCCGCGCCGATGCTCCCGTCCGCGAGGTTGCCGGTCACCGCGCACCGGTCCTCCGGATCGAGCGTGTGGTCCACCTCCGGGTTGAACGGGCTGGAGCTCGAGTACGTCCCGTACGGTTCGTCGAAGACCCAGAAGCCGCTCGTGGTGGACGCGTCGCTCTGCACGGTCCAGCCGACCGGCGCGGCGAAATCGTCGTAGTGCGCGGCCGGGGAGAGCGCGTAGTCGTAGGTCTGGTTGGCGGATGCCACCACCGTCACGGGGAGTCCGGTGCGCGGGCGGTAGGCATACCGGACCAGGTCGATCGCGTACGTGGCCGACGGCTCCGAGGGAATGCCCGCGAAGGAGTAGGCGCCGGTCCCGTCGGTCACCGCGGTGAACGGCGTCCCGACCAGCGTCACCTCCACGCCCGCGAGCGGCGTGCCGCTGCCCTCCTCGGTGATCGTCCCCGAGAGGTCGCCCGCGGGGTACCGGGTGAGGACGAAGTCCGTGACGACCACGCCGTCCGGCCCCACCGCCACGGTCACCGAGTCCGGAGCATGCCCGAACGCGGACGCGCGGAGCAGGTGGCCGGGGCCGTGGAACACCGAGATCCTGTACTCGCCGGTCGCGCCCACGGTCTGGGCGAGGTTCAGTCCGGGGTACTCCACGGTCGCGCCCGGCAGGGCGCCGCCGGTCGACGACGAGACCGTGCCCTGGAGGCGCCCCGCGTCCGGCTGGTACTTCAGCAGGAACAGACCGTACTTCCCGTCGTTGGCCGCGACGACGCCCGAGGGCAGGTGCGGATACACGCCCCAGTTGCCCGGCCCCACGCCGCCGGCGTTCGAGTCGGGATACGTGTCCCAGTACCCCAGCTCGGACAGGCTGGCCGGGTTGCTCACGTCGATGATGCGCGTGCCGTACGCGTACCAGGAGGCCCAGCACTGCGTGCCCTGCACGTGCACGTTGTGCACGGACGCGGCGGGGTTCGGGTTGAACGAGGAGACGAGCGAGATCGCGCTCGGCGTGCTGCGGTCCAGGCACTTCACGTGCCCGCCGCCGGTCTCCTCCGCGATCATCACGTGCACGCCGTCGCCCACGGGCCAGGACGCGTGCACCGACCCCGTGGGATCCAGCCAGCCCGCGCCGAAGTTCACGGGGTTCGTGGAGTCCGTGATGTCGATCATGCGGAAGCGGTCGGAGTTGATGAGGCAGGCGTGGACGATGTTCCCCTCGAACGAGATGTCGTGGATGTACTGGTTGTCCCAGCGGCCCACCTCGACCGGGTTCACGGGATCCGAGATGTCCAGGATGTTCATCCCGCCGTTCACCATCCCGCCGCCGAAGCCGCCGACCACGCACAGCAGCGGCCGCGTGGGATGCGCCTTCAGGTTGTGCACGTTGCTCACGGTGGCCGTGTAGGTGTTCACGACGTTCGGGTCCGTGGGGTCGCTGATGTCCACGACCTGGATGCCGCCGCCGCCCTCGGTGCCCACGTACGCGTAGTCGCCCTGCACGGCCATGTCGCGCCACGTGCTGAAGGGGCCAGGGATGTACTCCACGAGCACCGGGTTCACGGGGTCGTCGATGTCCCACCAGGCCGTGCCCGAGGTCAGGCCCTGGATCACGTACTCGTGCCCGTCGGTGCCCACGAAGGCCCAGACGTCGTTGTAGCCGTCGAACAGATCGCGGTTCGCCAGCATCACGACGTTGTCGAAGTCGAAGACCTGCGCGGGAACGGCGGGCGCGAGCGCGGCGACGAGGCCGGCGGCCGCCGCCACGCGCGCGAGCGCACGGGCGGGAAGACTGCGGTGCATGGAACCCCCTGGAGGAACGGCCGGAAGTGGTCGGGACGCGTGCGACGACCGGCCCCGGGATGGAACGGGGGGAATCCGGGGCCGGCGCGAAGGAGCCAGTGTAGCGCAAGATGCGCGATTCCCGTGCGCCGGAGTGGTGATCCGCCCGGGCAATACAGGAGCAACGAGTCTACATTGGCACGTCAGCGGGGGCCGCGGAGAAACGCCTCGCGGTGCGATGCGGTGGCGGCATGGACGCGCTCGAGCAGCTTCGTCTCGGCCTCGCCGAGCACGTGGCCGCGGCGCGTGGCCACCACGCGGGCCACCGAGAGCGCCTTGTCCAGGCGGTACTCGGACCAGCGGCCGTCGCCACCCCAGCAGAAGCTGGGAACGGCCTTCGGCGAGAAGTCCGCGCCGAGGAGATTGCAGGCGACGCCGAGGACGGAGCCCGTGTTGAGCCGCGTGTGGATGGCGGTCTTCGTGTGATCGCCGATGAGGCTGCCCACGTGCCGCTCGCCGGAGTCGAAGGTCTCGCCCGCGAGCGTGAGCTTCACCGGACCGTAGTCGTTCTTCAGGTCGCTCGTGTCGGTGGCCGCGCCGAGGTTGACCCAGGCGCCGAGGTAGGAGTGGCCGAGGAAGCCGTCGTGCTGCTTGTTCGACCAGCCGAGCACGATGCTCCCGTCCACCTCGCCGCCGAGGCGCACGACGGGGCCGATGCTGGAGCCTTCGAGGCGCGTGAGCGGCTTGAGGCGGCACTCCGCGCCGAGGGCGACGGGGCCGGTGACGATCGTGTTGGCCATGATCCGCGTGCGCGGGCCGACCAGGATGGGACCGTCCGACGCGTCGAGCACCACGCCCGGATCCAGGCGGACGCCCTCGCCGAGGCGGATGCGATCCGGCGCCACGAAGTGGACGCCCTCGTAGGAGTCCTCGTCGGGGCGGCGGATCATGCGGTCGTACTCCGGGAGGTCGGCCGCGAGCGCGTCGCGGTTGCGCCCGATGAGATCCACGAGCGAACGCGGCCAGGACGCCGCGATCTCGTCGGCCTTCAGGCCGCCGGCCGCGAGGAGCACTCCCGGATCCTGCGCGGGGTGCGGTCCGAACCCGGGGCCGGCGGCGTCGTGCAATGCGGCGGCGAGGCAGGGGGAGGCGTCGCCCGCGGTGCGCGCCGCCACGAGGCGATCCTCGGAGAGCAGCGCGCGCCCGGGGGCGAGGGCGCGGATGGCCTCCGCGACCGCGGGGTCGGGGCGGCCCAGCGCCGCGGCCACGAAGAGCGCGTCCGAGGGCGGCAGCTCGTTCACCGCCTCCCAGTCCCCGCCCTCGCGCTCCGCGTCCGCCACGACGGCGCGGCACACGAGGGCCAGGGATCGATCCGGGAAGCGTCGCTCCCAGCGCTCGCGGTGGGTCCACGCGCCAAGGCGGAGTTGCGCCACCGAGCGCGTGAGCGCGAGCGGCTCGAACCAGCCGGCCTGGTCGTCCTCGAAGAGCGCCAGCCACTCCCCGCTCATGGGGCCGCGTCCTCGCGGAGCCGGAGCACGAGGAAGCCGGCGGAGAAGCCGGCGCGGGCCGCGTAGTCGGCCAGCGGCTCCTCGGTCACCTTCCCCGCCTTCGACGACGCGTGGCGGAAGAGGACCGGGGCTCCGCCGTCGGGGAGCACGGCGAGGCCGGTGTGCACGATCAGGATGCCGTCCTTCCTGCCGGCCCAGAACACGAGGTCGCCGCTCACGAGGTTCGGCGCGGCGGCCGCCACGGACTCGCGCGGGATGATGTGCGCGGAGACCGTGCGCGGGTCGTCCAGTCCGGGGCGCGGTTCGGCGCCGTGGTCGCGCAGGAACGCGGCGCGATCGATCGTGCGCTCCACGAGCACGGTGGCGCCGGGGGCGACGGATCGTGTCACGTCCTCCAGGAGCCAGGCGTTGTTCGGGATCCAGTCCCGCGAGGTGTAGTGGTTGCGGTCCGCGTAGCTCACGTTCCCGTCGCGGTAGCGGATGCGATCCAGCGCGGCGAGGTAGGGGTCGTGCATGGGGACGCTGCGGCCGGAGTCCCGGATGAGCGCGAGCGCGAGGGACTGCTCCAGGTAGGTCACGCAATCCGCGCGGTCGAAGCACACGCGGGGGTCCGGGTCCGGGCCGCCGGCGTCGCCTTCGCCGAGCGGGCCGTCCGCGTAGGGCGTGCCGAGGAAGAGCGCGGTGGCCTGCACGAACCGGCCGGCCAGCGTGGGCGCGTCCAGCTTCGCCGTGAGCGCGGGCCAGCGGGCGAGGTCGGCGGGGGCGGCGCGAACCCTGCCGGATGGGGCACTGCCCGCCGGGGAGTCGTCCGGAGCCTCGGCCTGCGCGCACGCGGGCAGGGACGCGGCGAGCGCGAGGAGCGGGATCCGGAGGACGAGGGGAGCGTTCATGGACAGCCTCCGCGCGAGGAGCGGAAGATAGGACCGCTCGTGCGGAGTCGCAAGCGAAGGGGCGCGACGGCTCCGGTCAGCGCGCGGCGGCCTTCGGCTCCACGGCCAGCGGACGGTACTGCCGCGTCGAGCGGACGCGGTACAGCACGTCCTCCAGGCCCCACTTGCCGAGGTCGTCGCACTTCCACAGGACCTCGAACAGCACGAGGAACGGCGCCACGTACTCGCCCTTCGCGAAGACGCGGAGGAACTCCTCCCAGTGCGCGGTCTTCGAGGCGCACGGCGCGTCCATCTGATCCAGGCGGCCGGCCACGTGCACGTTCCAGGCGCAGAGGAACTCCTCGTCCTGGTTCTCGGGGATGCCCCACTCCTGCACGTCGCGCCACTGGAGAAGGAGACGGTACAGCACCTCGAGGGTGGCCTGCGGGTCGAAGGCGCGGACGGGCAGCGAGCCGTGCCGCTTGCGCGGGTCGTCGTGGTAGCGCGGCTTCAGGAAGTGGTCGTAGCGCAGGTGCAGGCGGACGCCGCCGTTGGAGTAGACCTCGATGGAGTCGGCGGGGTTGCGCGGCGTGCGGCTCCCGTAGTCCAGGATGTCGATCATCACGCTGCCCAGCGTGCGCGTCATCGAGAGCTTGGCCGCCACCCGCCGCACGAGCGGGACGGTCCGCTCCGCGAACGGGAAGTCCGGCTGCGCGAACGTCACCTTCATCCCCATGTCCTCCCGCGCCGGGTGGTGCTGCGGGAGGTATCGGCAGGGGGGCGGGGGGACTGAACGGGGAGACTCCGCCGGGGCCAACGCGGACCCGGCCGCGGATTCGCGTGCGGGGGCGTCCCTTGCCGAAGCGTCCCCGCTCCCCTACCCTGCGGGACCTGTCCACCCAGGAGGAGGAAGGCATGATCGCATCCACCCGCCGGGTCCTGCTCGCGTTCCTCGCGACGTCCCTGGCCGCCATGGGCTGCTCCAAGGAGCCGGCGCCCCTGCCCGGCACGGGGGCGGGCGGGGACGAGCCGGCCGCCGGTTCGCTGCCGCAGGGGCACCCCCCGATCTCCAGCCCGCAGAGCACGCCGGCCCCCACCGGAGAGCGGCCGCTCAAGCCGGACGGCATCGGCAGCCAGACCGAGTTGGAGCACTGCCTGGCGAAGATCCAGGACCCCGCGCTGAAGGCCCGCTTCGAGGAGGGGTTCCGCGCCTGCTTCACGTCCAACCAGGGGGACCGGGACTACCTGCTGGCGGCGGAGGCGTCGAACGAGATCCTGGAGAAGATGCCGAACTTCGCGCCCGCGTACCGCACGCTCGCATACGCGCGGCTGAACACCGGCTTCGACATGGAAGGCGCCACGGAGCTGTACGAGAAGGCGATCGAGGCGGACCCGGAGTACGGCGAGGCGCACTACGCGCTGTCGTTCATGCTCACCACGACGGACGTGGACCGCGGCCGCATGCACTTCGAGAAGGCGATGGCGCTGGGCATCCCGGACGAGCGGGACCTGCGCTCGCGCTTCTATCCCACGGGATCGGGCGAAGCCGGCGGCATGTAGGGCGGCTCCCGGTGCGCGCGGGGACGCGAACTCCGCGCGCACCGACGGACCCGGCGCGGGCGCACGCCGGCCGTCCCCGTCACACGGGGTTCGGGACGTCCAGGAACTCGCAGGGGATGCCGAACTCGCGCGTGATGCGTTCGCCGAGCGAGCGCACGCCGAACGTCTCCGTGCGGTAGTGGCCGGCGGCCACGTACGTCACGCGCTCCTCGCGCGCCAGCTCCTGCACGTGCTCCTTCACCTCGCCGGTGAGGTACGCGTCCAGGCGTTGCGCGATGGCCTGCTCGAAGTCGGACACCGCGCCGCCCGAGATCACGCCGATCGTGCGCACGGGGTCCGGGCCGAACGCGAAGACGAGCGGCTCCCCGCCCAGCACGCCGGCCACGCGCGCGGCCAGCCCGGCCCGCGGCACCGGCACGGGGAAGCGCCCCTTCCGGCCGATGAGGGCGCCGCGGTACTCGCCGAACGGCTCCACGTCCACGAGCCCGAGCGCACGGGCGAGGAGCGCGTTGTTGCCGTGCTCCTCGTGGGCGTCGAGCACGAGGTGGTAGCAGAGCAGGGTCATGCCGTGCTCGAGCAGGAGTTCCAGCCGCTCCTTGAACGACCCGCGCACGACCTGCGCGCCGGAGTTCCACAGGATGCCGTGGTGGCAGATGACGAGGTCGGCGCCGGCGGCGGCGGCCCGGCGGAAGAGTTCCGCGGAAGCGGTCACGCCCACGGCCACCTTGCGTACGTCGGCGCGGCCTTCCACCTGGAGGCCCTGCGGCGCGAAGTCCGGGATGGAGCCGGCGGCGAGCAGGCGGTCCAGCCGGGCGACGAGGGTGTCACGGTCCATGCGGCGCAGCCTAGCACGACGCGTGCGCGTGCGCGCGTCGGCCGGCGCCGGCGCGGCCGCGGCGTGACGCGGGGCCGCCGGTGACGCGCGCCGGAGGTTGGCCTACGATCCCGTGATGATCCCTTCGCGCGTGACGGCATCGCCCTCCGGTTGGGCCCTCCTCGCGGGCGTCGCGTGTCTCCTGGTCGCCGCGCTCGCCGGACCCGCGGACACGTTCTGGACCGTGGACGACGCGGGCAAGGACCTCGTCCTGCGCAACCTCCTGCGCCACCCGGCCCGCGCGACGCTGGACTACCCCGGACGGCCGCTGGACCCGGACCTCTCGCTCTTCCCGATGCCCCTCGGGGGCTCCGAGCCGTACGCCGCGCGACACGGGGACGCGATCGTGTCGCAGTACGCCGCTCCGTTCGTGTGGCTCGCGCTGCCCTTCGCGGCGGCGTGGCCGGCCGGCGCCCGTGCGCTCCTGCCCGCGGCCGGCGCGGCGCTGGCGGTTCTCGTCACGTTCCGCCTCGGCGCGCGACTGGGCGGCGGCGGCGCGAGCGGGGCGCGCGCGGCGGCGCTGGCGATCGCGGCCACGCCTCTGCTCTTCTACGGCGCGCTCTTCTGGGAGCACACGCTCACGATCGGGCTCGCCGGCGCCGCGTTCGTGGCGCTCACGGACCCGCGCGGGCCGCGCCCGCTCGCCGCGGGGCTCCTGCTCGGCGGCGCGATCCTCCTGCGCGAGGAGCTCGTGCTGCTCGCGGCGGCCGTGGTCGTGGCGGCGGCCGGCGAGGGGGCGCCGTTCCGGCTCGCGCGCGGGGTGGCGCTCGGCGCGGCGGCCGGACTGGCGGCGCGACTGGCATTCCACTTCGTGACGTCGGGCGCGTGGCTGGGCGTGCACGCGGCGTTGAACCGGCCGGACCCGTTCGTGCACGCGGCGCGCGCCGTGGAGGGGCTGCTGCTCGGGACGGCCGCATCCGGGGTGCCGCCATGGGCCGCGGCGGCGGCGCTCGCGGCCCTGGCGCTGGGCGTGCGGGGCGGGACGTCGGGTCGCGCGCTCGGCGCGGCCGGGGCCGCGGGCCTGGCCGCGGTGGCCGTGCTCGCCTGGTGGCGCTTCCCCGCGGGCGGGGATGCCGCCCTCGCGCTGCGGCACTCGAACAGCGCGCTCGTCGCGCTGCCGTGGGCGCTGGCGGCGCCGTTCCTCCCCGCGCCCCGGCGCGACGCCGCGGCGGCGGACGCGGAGCGCCTCCTCGCGCGCGCGGCGCTGCTGTTCCTCGTGCTGTTCGTGACGCTGGTCCCGTCGCGATCGATCACCGGCGTGCATGTCGGGCCGCGGATGCTGCTTCCGCTCCTGCCGCTCGCCGCCGCGGTGGCCGCCGCGCGTCTCGGCGGCAGCCGCTTCGGCGTGGCCGTCCTCGCCCCGCTGCTCGCGGCGGGCGCGGCGTGGGCGGGCACGTCCCTGGCGCTCCTGCACGCGAAGCGCACGCTTTCCGGCGAGCTCGCCGCGGCGCTCCGCGCGCGCCCGGAGACCGTCGTGGCCACGGATCTCTTCTGGCTTCCCACGGACATGGGGGCCTTGTGGGACGGGAAGCGGTTCTTCCTGCTGCGCGACGACGGCGATCTCGCGCGTCTCACGAACGCCGCGCGCGCGGCGGGCGAGACCTCGATCCTGGCGGTGATGGCCCCGGGCCGGTTGGACGCGGAGCCGGCGGCGAGCGTCCGCGATCCCGCGCTCCCCGCGTTCTCCGCGGACCTGCACGTGCTCCGGCTGGTGCGCCCGTGAGCATGATCGAGGCGCGCGACCTCACGAAGGTGTACCGCGTGGCGAATCGCCGCGAGGGCGTGCTCGGCGCGCTGCGCGATCTCGTGGACCCGCGCTCGTCGCCGCTGACCGCGGTGGACCGCGTCTCCTTCGCCGTGGCGCCGGGCGAGATGGTGGGCTACATCGGCGCGAACGGCGCGGGCAAGTCCACGACCGTGAAGATGCTCACCGGCATCCTCACGCCGAGCGGGGGCGACGTCCGCGTGAACGGCTTCACGCCGTGGCGCGAGCGCAAGGCGTACACGCGGACCATCGGCGTCGTGTTCGGACAGCGCACGCAGCTCTGGTGGGACATCGCGGTGGTGGAGTCGTTCAAGCTGCTGAAGCGCATCTACCGCATCGACGACGCCCTGTACGCGCGGCAGATGGAGACCTTCGACGAGCTGCTCGGCGTGTCCGCGTTCCTGCGCCAGCCGGTGCGCACGCTCTCGCTCGGCCAGCGCATGCGCTGCGACCTGGCGGCGGCGCTCCTGCACCGGCCGCCCGTGCTGTTCCTGGACGAGCCCACGATCGGACTGGACGTCGTCAGCAAGGAGAACATCCGCCGCTTCCTGCGCCGCGTGAACGAGGAGCTCGGCACGACGGTGGTGCTGACCACGCACGACCTGGACGACATCGAGCAGCTCTGCCGGCGGGTCCTCGTGATCGATCGCGGGCGGCTGCTGTTCGACGGCCCGCTCGCCGGCCTGAAGCGGCTGACCGGGGACCTCGCGCGGCTGCGCGTCGAGGTGCGCGGCGAGGGCGGCGAGGCAGCCTTGCGCCGCGCCACGGAGGGACTGCCCGTGACCTGGGCGCGGCGCGACACCGGCCGGTTCGAGGGCGAGTTCGAGAAGACCGCCGTGCCGGTGGCCGAGGTGGTGCAGCGCGTGCTCGCGGGCGCCCCGGTGCACGACCTCTCCGTGCTGGAGCCGCCGGTGGAGGAGGTGGTCCGGAAGATCTACCGCGGCGAGGTGGCCCTGCCCGGGGTCCCGGCACCTGGTGCGCCCGGGGCATCGGCGCCCGCGGCGTCGGAGACCGCGGCGTCGGATCCCGGACCCGCGGAGACACGGCCGTGACCGCCGCGCTGCTGTACGCGGAGTTCACGCGCGTCACGTTCCTGAAGATGCTCGCGTACCGGCTGCGCTACTACACGGGGATCCTGTCGTACCTCGTGTTCGTGGCCGGGAACACGTTCCTGTTCCGCGCCATCTACGCCGGGCTGCCGGCGGGCGCGTCGCCCGGCGGCTTCGACGTCGACGGCGTGGTCACATACCTCGCCGTGGCGTGGGTGGGCCGCAGCCTCGTGTTCAACAACGTGGACCGGGAGCTGGCCACGCTGGTCGCCGAGGGGCACATCGCGCAGACGCTCACGAAGCCCTACGACTTCCAGGTCGCCACGCTGTTCGGCGCGCTCGGCGAGATGCTCTTCCGGCTGGTGCTGTTCACGATCCCCATCGCGTGCGTGGTCTTCCCGCTGTTCGGCGTGGCGGCGCCGCCGTCGGCCACCGCGGCCGCGGCCGGCGGCCTGTCGTTCCTGCTCGCGTTCGCCGTGAACACGCTCCTGAACTTCCTGGTGGGCACGCTGGCCCTGCGGCTCAAGAGCATCCTGGGCGTCGTGCGCGCGAAGCACGTGCTGTCGGAGCTGCTCAGCGGCGCGATGGTTCCGCTGTCGTTCTTCCCGGATGCCGTGCGGTCGGTGTTCGAGGCGCTGCCGTTCGCGGCCATCGGCTGGGTGCCGGTGACGATCTGGATGGGACATCGCACCGGCCCCGACGCCGCCGCCGCGCTGCTGGGCCAGGCGGCGTGGGTGGCCGTGCTGTGGCTGGCCGGCGCGTGGGCGTGGCGCGCGGGCGTGCGCCGCACGACCGTGCAGGGAGGTTGACGTGGGCCGGCACGCGGGCGTGCTCTTCGCGTACCTCGGGCAGTTCCTGAAGGCCCGGCTGGCCTACCGCGCGGACTTCGCGGTGGACGCGCTGGCCGTGCTCGGCTCCTTCGCGGTCAACCTGGCGTTCCTGGGCGTGATCTACACGAAGATCCGCACGCTGGACGGCTGGACGCTGGAGCAGATGGTGTTCGTGTACGGCTTCTCCCTCGTGCCGCTGGGCCTCTTCAACCTGGTGAGCCCGAATCTCTGGTCCTTCAGCGAGCGCCACCTCGTGGAGGGCCGCTTCGACCGCGTGCTCCTCCGGCCGCTGCACCCGGTCTTCCAGATCCTGTTCGAGTCCTTCCACCCCGCGGCGCTCGCCGAGGTCGGTCTCGGCATCGCCCTGATGGCCACGGCCGCCGGGCGCATGGACCTCACCTTCGCGCCGCTGGACGTGCTGCTCTTCCCGGTCCTCGCCCTCTCCGCCGCCGCGGTCTACCTGGGCATCTTCCTCCTGCTCACGTCGGTGTCCTTCTGGTTCGAGGACCGCCTCGGCGTGGCCCCGCCCGTCTACAACATGATCCGCTTCGCCCGCTACCCGGTCACGATCTACCACCCCGCCGTGCAGTTCCTGCTGTCCTGGGTCATCCCCTTCGCGTTCGCCGCCTTCTACCCCGCCACGCCCTTCCTCGGCGTGCCGACCTACCGCGCCTTCGCGCTCCTGACCCCCCTCATGGGTGCGGCCTGCCTGACCGCCGCGCTGTGGGCCTTCTCCCGCGGCGCGCGCCGCTACGCCAGCACGGGGCACTGAGGCGGGAGCCGCCGGGCACCGCCTCGCCGGTGACGCCGCCGGTCAGCGAGCCCCGCGGCGCGTGCGGGAGCGGGGCGGCCCGCGTCCCTGGCCCGCGCGCGCCCCGGCGCCCTCGGCCCTTGCTCCGGCGGCGTCGCGGAGGGGCCGGAGCCATGGATGGCGGAGGCCCCGGAGCGCCGAGGCCCAGGGGCGCACAGGATGTGCGCCCCGCGCCGTCCGGTCCG
>CAYYFX010000027.1:0-32348 GCA_964471155.1 uncultured Gemmatimonadota bacterium
GCACGCACGCCACGCGCCCGAAGGGCGCGGTGCGTTCGCGCGCAGAGGCCCGCGACCGGGGCACCGGACCGCCCGCCCCGCGCGCACCGCGCGTCTAGGCGTGCGTGCCGCCGAAGTCCCTCATCAGGGTGGCCATCTTGCGGAGGCGGTGCTCCACGCGTCCGTTCACGGTGCCGATGGGGTAGCGGTTGCGGCCCTCCCGGGATCCCGCGGCCACGCCGGTGAGGACCTCCATGCCCTCGTCGATCGTGGCGACCGGGAAGATGTGGAATCGACCTTCCCGCACGGCCGCGATCACGCGCTGCGCCAGCATGAGGTCCGGAACGTTCGCGCGCGGGATCAGGACGCCCTGCGACCCCGTGAGGCCCTTCAACCGGCACACGTCGAAGAAGCCCTCGATCTTCTCGTTCACGCCGCCGATCGGCTGCACCTCGCCCTTCTGGTTCACGGAGCCGGTGATCGCCAGGTCCTGCCGGACGGGCAGGTCCGCGAGGGCGGAGAGGATGGCGTAGATCTCCGTGGACGAGGCCGAGTCCCCGTCCACGCCGCTGTAGGACTGCTCGAAGCAGACCGAGGCGGACAGCGCCAGCGGCCGCTCCTGCGCGTACTTCGCGCGGAGGTACCCGCTCAGGATCTGCACGCCCTTGTCGTGCGTGCGACCGGAGAGGTCCGCCTCGCGCTCGATGTTGATGATGCCCGCGTTCCCCAGGGCGACGGACGCGGTGATGCGGGACGGGAGCCCGAACACGTGGTCGCCGGCCTCGAACACGGCCAAGCCGTTCACCTGCCCCGTCGTGGCGCCGGCGACGTCCAGGAACACGGTGCCCTCGGCGATCATCTCCTGCAGCCGCTCCGCGGTCAGCCCGTTGCGGTAGTCCTTGCGCTCCAGCGCGAGGTCCACGTGGCGCGCCGCGACGCTCTGCGCGCCGTCCTTGCGCGCCCAGTACGCCGACTCCCGTGCCAGGTCCGCCACCATGTTGAAGCGCGTGGACAGCTTGTTGCGCCGGCCGGCGAGCCGGCAGCCGTGCTCCACGATCCGCGCGACCCCGGTGCGGTCGAAGTCCGGGATCTTCTCGTCCTCCACGAGCCGCCGCAGGAACGCGCCGTACAGGCCGCGGTTCGGGTCCACGTTGTCCATCTCGGTGTCGAAGTCCGCGCGGACCTTGAAGATCTTGGCGAAGTCGTCGTCGTACGCGTGCAGCGCGGAGTAGAGCTGCACGTCGCCCACGAGCAGCACCTTCACGCGGATGGGCACGGACTCCGGCTTCAGCGCCGGCGGTCCGAGCATGGTGGAGATCTCGTGGCCGGGGATCTCCAGGCGCTCCGTGCGCAGCGTGCGCTTGATGGTGTTCCACACCACCAGCGGCTCGGAGAAGAGGTCCGTCCCGTTCAGCACGAGGTAGCCGCCGTTCGCGCGGTGCATGCTGCCGGCCTTGATCTTCGTGTGGTCCACCGCGGACTCCGTGCCCGAGGGGAAGGACCGCTCGAGCAGGCCGAAGAGCTGGGGAAGCGTGGGCGAGAACTCCACGACCACCGGCGCGCCCTTCGTGTCCGCGTTGTCCACCAGGAGGTTCACGACGTAGACCACGAGCGGGTTGCGCCGCGGTTCCCCGTCCTCGTCCTCCGACTCCTCCCCCGGGGCGAAGTCCGCGAGGTGCGCCAGCGCGTGCGCCTCCACCTCGTCCAGCCACGCGAGCGCCGCCGCGTGGTCCTTCAGCTTCTCGCGCACGAGCCCGACGCAGATCCTCACCGTGGGCCGCGCGGAATCCACGTCGTGGCCGGAGATCCGCGAGCGCATCTCCGTCTCGATCTTGATGGCCTCCCGCACGACCTCCTGCAGCTGCTCGGTGTGCTCGCGCTGCTTCCGGCGCAGCTCCTCCAGCTTCGCCGCGTCGAACTTGCCCTCCTTCACGGCCTCGTCCAGGTCCGGGAGGAAGCGCGGCTCGCCGTCCACCACCGGCACGACCTGCGGGCCCGCCACCGTGCCCATCTGGACCTGGACGAGCGAGAACCCGTCCGCCTCCACCTGCTTCTCGAACTTCTGGATCAGGTCCCGCTGCCGCGTGCGGAACTGCTCCTCGATCCGCTCGCGGCGCTTCCGGTACGGCTCGTCCTGGAAGACGCGCGGCAGTTCGCGCTGCAACGCCCGCACGAAGTCCGCCATGGCCTTCACGAGGATGCGCCCGGTTCCCGCCGGCAGGAAGAGCGCCTTCGGCTGGTCCGGGTTCTGGAAGCAGTGCACGTAGCAGAGGTCCGGCGGCGGGGCCGCGGTCCGGTCCAGGGTCTCCAGCACGGCCCGGATGGTGGTGTTCCGTCCGGTCCCCACGAACCCGGTCAGGAAGACGTTGTAGCCCGGGGCGTCCATCTCGAGGCCCAGCGCGATGGCCTCCAGCGCCCTGGCCTGCCCGATGATCTGGCGGTTCGGCGAGAGTTCCGAGGTGGACGCGAACGGCAGTCCGGCCGGGTCGCAGGTCCAGCGAAGTTCCTCGGGAGCGAGGGGTTGCGGCTCGGCGGCGCGGGGCAGGGAAGTGCGGGACACGGTCGGGTGCCTCCCCGTGGATGTGGGTGGGCATGATACCGGGAAGTGCCGGGATCGGGGAGGCGCTAGAATCCCGCGGATGACCGCCGCCCGCGCCGCCACCGTCGCCGCCTACCGCGACGCACTCCTGGCCTGGTACGCAGGGGCCGCCCGGGACCTGCCGTGGCGGCGGGAGGCCGACCCGTACCGCGTCTGGGTCTCCGAGATCATGTTGCAGCAGACCCGCGTGGACACGGTGATCCCGTACTACGGGCGGTTCCTGGAGCGCTTCCCGGACGTCGCGGCGCTGGCCGCGGCGCCCCTCGACGACGTCCTCGAGGCCTGGAGCGGGCTCGGCTACTACCGCCGCGCGCGCATGCTGCACGCGGGGGCGTGCGAGGTCGTGGCGCGCTTCGGCGGGCGATTCCCCTCCGACCCCGCCGCCGTGCGCCGGCTTCCCGGCGTGGGGCGCTACACCGCGGGCGCCATCCTCTCGATCGCGCTGGGGCAGCGTGCCCCGGTCCTCGACGGGAACGTCATGCGCGTGCTCGCACGCGTGTTCGGCGTGGACGGCGACGTGTCGAAGGCGGCGACCGCGCGCGCGCTGTGGGCCCTGGCCGGCGACGCGGTGGCCGCGGGGGATCCCGGCACGGTGAACCAGGCGCAGATGGAGCTCGGCGCGCTGGTCTGCCTCCCGCGCGCGCCGCGTTGTGCCGCGTGTCCCTGCTGCGGCCTGTGCGTCGCGCGGCGCGAGGGCCGCGTGCACGAGCTGCCGCGCCTTCCGCCCCGGCGCGAGGTCGTCACCGTGCGGCGCGCCGTGCTCGTGGTGCGCCGCGGCGACGACCTCCTGCTGCGCCGCCGTCGTGCGGGCGAGGTCTCCGCGGGGCTGTGGGACTTCCCCGGGGCGTTCACCGGCGCGGACGGCGACGCGGGGTCCGGGGTGGAGGCCGCCGCGGCGCTCCTGCCCTTCGCCGTGCGCGTGGGGGAGAGGCTCGGCGCCGTCCGGCACGCCGTGACCTACCGCCGGATCCTGGCCGAGATCTTCGCGGCCGAGCCCGCACGGCGGCCGCCCCGGGCCGTGCGCGGGACCGACGGCGCGGAGCTCGCATGGCTGCCGGCCGCGTCCGCGGCGGACGCGGCGCTCTCCTCTCCCGCGCGACGCACGCTTGACCTGCTGGCCGCGCTCGCCGCGCGGCCCGGGTGACGGGCGGTCGCCCGCGCCGGAGCCCCGCGTCCTTGACACCCGTTCCGCGCCGTCGGTATCCTGCTTCGATCCGGCCACGACGCAACCGACAATTCCCCAATGACTTCGCGCGATCCCGCGCGGCGGAGAAGGCCATGTCCACCACGACCGCCCCTCGCGCCACCGCAGGCCTCGGCTTCCATCTCACGCCGGAGCAGGAGGAGATCCGGAAGCTCGCGCGGGACTTCGCGGACAAGGAGATCACCCCGGCCGTCGCGGAGCACTACGACCACGAGGGCAAGTTCCCGACCGAGATCGCGAGGAAGGCCTGGGACGTCGGCCTCATGAACTGCATCGTGCCCGAGGAATACGGCGGGCTCGCGCTCGGCTGCCTGGAGGAGTGCCTGATCGCGGAGGAGCTGGCCCACGGCTGCATGGGCATCTCGCTCGCGATCATGGCGAACAACCTCGGCGTGATCCCCGTGAAGCTGGCCGGCACGGACGCCCAGAAGAAGAAGTACCTGGGCGGGCTGACCGAGCGGTACATGCACTGCGCGTACGCGCTCACCGAGCCGGAGGTCGGCTCCGATCCCGGCGCCCTCAAGACCACGGCCGTGCGCAAGGGCGACAAGTACATCCTGAACGGCGTCAAGCGGTGGATCACCGGCGCCGGCGTGGCGGACTGGTTCGTCGTCTTCGCCGCCACGGATCCCGCGAAGGCCCACAAGGGCATCTCGGCGTTCGTGGTGGAGAAGGGCCACCCCGGCGTCTCGCTGGGCAAGAAGGAAGACATGATGGGCCAGCGCGCGTCGTACACGTGCGACATCAACCTCGACGATGCCGAGATCCCCGCGGACTGCCGGCTGGGCGAGGAGGGCACGGGCTTCTACCTCGCCATGCAGACCTTCCAGCGCACCCGGCCGGCGATCGCGGCGGGCGCGGTGGGCGTGTCGCAGAACGCGCTGGACCACTCCCTGCGCTATTCGCTGGAGCGCAAGACGTTCGGCACCTTCATCGGCAACCACCAGGCCGTGCAGATCCTGCTGGCCGACATGCAGCGGGACATCCTCGCCGGCCGCCTGCTCACGTGGTACTGCGCGTGGCTCGTGGACCACGGGCAGGACAACAACATGGAGGTGGCGGTGGCGAAGCTGTTCACCGCCGACAACGCCATGCGCATCACCACGGACGCCGTGCAGATCTTCGGCGGCTACGGCTACTCCCGCGAGTACCCGGTGGAGAAGCTCATGCGCGACGTGAAGGTCTGCCAGATCTACGAGGGCACGAGCCAGGTGCAGCGCATCGTGATCGGCCGGAAGATCCTGCGCGACATGGCGAAGAAGATGGGCGTGGATGCGAAGGAGATCCGCTAGCGTCCCCGCGCCGGACGCGGGCGGCGACCGCGGGAGCACGTTCGCCCGGGTCCACGCGCTGGCCCGGCAGATCCCGCGCGGCAAGGTGGCCACCTACGGGCAGCTCGCCCGCATCGTGGGCACCACGCCGCGCGCGGTCGGCTTCGCCATGGCGGCGCTCACGCCGGCGGACCGCGTTCCCTGGCACCGCGTCGTGAACGCGCAGGGCCGGCCCAGCCTCGGACCGGCCGGCGCGGCGGAGCAGGTCGCACGGCTCTCGCGCGAGGGCGTGCGCCTCGTCCGCGGCCGCATCGACCTCGACCGCCACGGCTGGCTGCCCGCGGAGGACGGGCCGGCGGACTACCGGACCCGAACCACGCGCCGCACCTCCGTGCGGTCCCGCGCGCGCAGCTCCGCGAAGTAGACGCCGGACGCCACGCGGCGGCCCAGGCCGTCCCGACCGTCCCACGACCACGCGCCCGACGCGCCGGTCGCGTCGTGCCGGCGCACGAGCCGGCCCGCCGCGTCCACGATCCGCAGCACCGCGGGCTCGCCGCCCGGAACGGCGAGCGCGAAGCGCACGGCCGCCGCCGACGGGTTCGGGACGGGCGACCCCAGCCACTCCCGCGTGCCCGCGGCGGGGACGGGGACGTCCAGGGCCCACGGGCCGAGCGAGCCGTCGAGGTTCACGTTCTGAACGTAGACGTCGCCGTCGTCGTCGCGCGCGTCGCCCCACGCGAGGACCACGAACGGGGACCCGTTGCGGGGCGCCGGCAGCGCCGCCGTCGGCAGGGCGATGAGCAGCGGCGCCACGGCGAGCCGGGACTTGCCGCCCGGGGCGGAGGCGACGTCGAACGCCGGGAGGTCGATCGTCCCGTTCGTCGCGAGACGCGCACCGTACAGCCGGTCCTGACCGAAGGACGGCACGGCGGACCAGAACACGAAGTTCCCCGCGGATCGCACCATCGGCGTGGAGGCGGCGCCGACCGGCACGACGACGGCGCCCTCCGCGCCCCACAACCGTGTGCCGGAGGCATCGAACCGCTGCCCGTAGACCCCGGACTGCGACTGCGTCGCGTCGAGCTCCTCCCAGTACGCGGTGATGGCGCCGTCTCCCGGCTCGAACCAGACCGAGGGCGACACGCGGACGCGCGTGGCATTCGTGGACACGGACACTCCGTTGTGGGCGAACGCCTCCGTCCCGTCACCGAGCACGTGCTGCACGTAGCACTGCAGCGCGGTGGAGGAGGCGTCGTACCACGAGAAGACCGCGCCGCCGTCCCCGTCGGGGACGAAGGCCGGGAAGTTCCCGAACTGCAGCGAGCCTCCGTCGAACACCTTCACGTGGGCCGGATCCCAGAGGGCGGCGCCGGCGGCGTCGAACTTCTGCGCCAGCAGGTGCCGGGGCGAACCGAAGCCGCCCGTCTGGTGCACGAACGACAGGATGACCGCGTCGCCGGCCCGGTGGAGATCGCTCACGGAGTAGGAGCCCGTGGCCGGCGTCAGGATCACGTCGCCGGCCCACTGGGGCACGCCGTCGGCGTCCAGCATGCGCAGCCGCGTCGAGGCGTTCTGCGTCCACGCCACCACGCAGCCGCCGTCCGGCGCGCTCGCGATGCGCGGCGAGGCGACGAAGTCCGTCGTGGACGTAAGCTGCACGCCGTTCGCGCCCCAGGGCATCGCGCCGGCGATGGTGACCTTCGCGGCGGTGATCTGCACCGATCCGGGACGGTCGTCGCGGAACGCGAGCAGGGCGTTCCCCTCGTCGTCCGCGGAGAGGCCGTAGTCCTGCGTGGACGTGAACGCGCGATCGGCGACCCCGAGCCCGTCGTGGGCGAAGACCTCGTTGCCCCCGGCGTCCAGCTGCTGCACGCGGACGTCGTACCCGGTCGCGATGCCGTCGAACCAGCTCACCCACATCGCCTGGCCGCCGGGGGCGAGCTTCGGCTGGGTCTGGTCGCTGCCGCCGTCCGCGACGGCGAGATTCTGCGAGGGATCCGACGACCACCCGGCCCGGGCCGCGGGGAACATCCCGAGGATCAGCGCGATGGCGGGAGCGAGTCCGTGGGCGCGATGCATGGGGCGCCTCCTGAAGGGGGACGGGGGCATGGTAGCACGCGCGTGCGGGGAGCACGGGGCGCGTGCGGCCGGAGGATCGCCGCGGTCAGTCGCGGGGGCGCGGCGCGGTGCGCGTGCGGATGCGGTGGCGGGTCCGGACGACGCCGCGCGACGACGGCTGCGCGCGTCGCGGCGCCGGCGGCACGGGCAGCTCGGCCGGCGACGGGCCGGGGAACCGCCCCCGCCGGAGGAGCCGTTCCAGCGCCAGGACCCCGCCGCCGAGCGCGGCGAGCACAGCCGCGGCCGCCCCCAGGAACACGGGATGCGAGACGCGCTGTCGCAACAGGTGCGCCGCGAGGTGCACCAGCGGTCCGTGGACGACGTACACCACGAGCGCGTGCCGCCCGAGCCCCGCCAGCGCGCGCGCGGGTCCCCGCGCGGCGATCCGATCGGCGCACCACCCCGCGAGCAGCACCGAGCCGAGCGCCGCCGCGAGGTAGTCCGCGCGCGGCGGCATGAACGCGCCGCCGTAGCGGTTCCGCGGCGTCGGCGTCCAGTCCCCGGCGAGCCAGCCGGACGCGATCGCCGCCGCGAGCAGGGCGAGGCCCGGGAGGAGCGCGTCGCGGGCGCCGAAGCGCCGCGGGCGCGCGCCATCCCACGCTGACCACCGGGCCGCGCCCAGCCCGACGCCGAACAGGACGAACCCGAGCCACGGGAACAGCGGGAACCAGCCGTCCACCAGCCAGTGGTTCAGGACGCCCGTGCGATGCACGATCGGGACCAGGCCCGCCCCGGGGACGTCCACCGCCTCGGCGACCCGCCCGCCCGCCAGGATCTCCGTGGGGTAGTCCGCGTAGCCGAGCCGGTCCTGCAGCAGGGGAGCGGCGAAGACGATCGCGAGCGCGAGCGCCGGCAGGACGCGGCGCGGCACGCGCGACGCCGCGAGCCAGGCCGCGGGGATCGCCACCCCGATCAGGTACAGCACATCCATCGAGGTGAACGGCCGGATCCCGACGACGAACACGTCCAGGAGGACGCCGGCCGCGAGCACGAGCGCGCCGCGCCGCAGGAAGTGGGCCGCGGGCCGGCCGGCCCGGACGGACCGGGCCACCATCATCCCCACGACCGCCAGGAACAACGGCGCGGCGATGCCGCCCACGACCTCCACGTACTTCGCGCCGTCCGGCACGACGATCCGCGACGCGAGGTGACCCAGCACCATCGCGGCGACGGCGAGGCCGCGGAGCGCATCCACGGCTCCGTCCCGGGCGACGGGCGCGTTCCCGTCCATGGTCCCGGTATCGGCGGCGCGGCGGCGACTCTCGATGCGGGCGGCGTGTTCGCGTCTAGAAGATCTCGCGCGCCAGCCGCGGGCGGTATTCCCGCGTGAGCGCATGGTCCGGGCCGAGCACGTGGAACAGGGTGACCATCGCCCGGCGTCCGCCGTCGTCCGCGAAGGCGCGATCCGCACGGACCACCTCCAGGAACTCCGCGAGGGCGCCCTCGAAGTCCGCGTGCACGGACAGCGCGCGGCCGAGTTCCCAGCGGTTCGCGGTGCCGTCCGGATCCTCGGCCGCGCGCGCGCGGGCGGCGTGCACGCCGCCCGCGGCTTCCGCCTCGCGGCTCCACGCGAGCATCGTGTCCAGGGCCTCGCCCAGCTCGCCGAGCTCCGTCCCCTCGGGCAGGTCCATGAGTTCCGCCTTCGCCTCCAGGATCCTCCCCGCGAGCGCGAGCCGGCGCGCCCGGTCGAAGGCGGTCTCCTCGGCCGCGGTCTCCCCGGCCGGCACGAACTCGCGCAGGAAGTGGCGCACCGCCTCCTTCGGCTGCGCCCCGGTGAACTCGGACACCGGGCGGCCGCCGACGAACGCGATGACCTGCGGGATCCCCTGCACGCCGAACGCCCCGGCGAGGTTCGGGTTCGCATCCACGTCCACCTTGGCGAGGATCCACTTGCCGGCATCCTCGGCCGCCAGCTCCTCCAGCACGGGGCCCAGCATCCGGCATGGTCCGCACCACGCCGCCCAGAAGTCCACCACGACGGGGACCTCGGTCGACTTCTCCAGGACCTCCTGCTTGAAGGTCCGCTCGTCCACTTCGATGACGTTCGGCTTCATCGACTACTCCAGGCCGGGTCCGGGGTTCACGGTGGCGGCGTCGCGGTCGCGCGCGTACCGCAGGACGACGTCGCGGCCGGCGCGCCGCATCTCCTCGAGGCGGAAGCGCGGGAAGCGACCGGGCGGCCAGCCGCTCCCGTCGAACGGGCCGGGCGCCGCGGCGGCGCCGATGACGAACGACGACACGGTGAGGGAGAGCGTGTCCACCAGGTCCTGCTCCAGGAACAGCGCGTTCGTGCGGCCGCCGCCGAGGCACACGGTGCGCCCGCCGTCCGCGAACTCGCAGGCCGTCTCGAGCACCGGCCGCAGCGCGCCGTCCGGGCCGAGCGGCACGAGCGTGGCGCGGCCCTCGAACGCCGCGCCCTTCGCGGTGATGGCCTCGCGCGTGGCGGCGATCAGGAGCCGCGCGTCCGTGCGGCCGGCGGCGCGGCAGTCCGGCGGGATGGAGAGGCTGGGCGAGAGCACGACGCGCACGGGCTGGGCCGTCCGCCCCTCGGCGACCCGCCGCTGCGCGTGACCGGCCGGGACCGTGACGGACGGGTTCTCCGCGCGCACCGTCCCGCCGCCGACCACGACGACATCCGCCTCCGCCATCCGCGAGAGCAGCCAGGCGTGGTCCTCCGGATCCGACCACCGCCACGGGCGGCGATCCGCCGTGGAGATGCGCCCGTCCAGCGACATCGCCACCACGATCTCGACCGTGACGCTCACGACGCGGGCGGCCGCGGGTGCGGCGCCCGGCCGATCCCGCGGATGCGCGCGGGGGCGAGGACGCGCTGGACCTCCGGCTCGACGACGTCCACGCGATCCTCCGGGTTGAGCGCGGGAGGGAAGACCCCGGAGTCTAGGAAGGCGGTGGAGGACGGTCAAGGCGCACGGCTTGTGGGGACGCGCGGGGGGAACCTATATTCCAGCGTCCGGGGAGGGCGCATGCCGACGATCGCCGTTCATCTGCACGCTCGGGTCGCGGAGATCGCGGGGGTGCGCGAGTGCGTCCTCGACGTGCCGGACGGCGCGTGCGCCGGGGACGTGAAGGACGAGTTGGCGCGCGCCATCCCGGCCGTGGCGGCGCTCCTGGACAGCTGCGCCGTCGCCACGGACGCGGAGTACGTGGCGGACGACGCCCGCGTCGGCGCCGCCGGCGCCCTGCACGTCATCCCCCCCGTCAGCGGAGGGTGAGCGTGGACCGGATCCTCGTGCGCGTCGGACCCGGGCGGCTGGATGCCGGGGAGGTGGAGCGGTTCGTGGCCACGCCGGCCTCCGGGGGCGTCACCGTGTTCCTCGGGGTGGTCCGGAATCGCCACGAGGGAAGGGACGTCGTGCGGATCGAGTACGAGGCGGCGCTGCCGCTGGCGGCGGCCACGCTGGAGTCCCTCGCGCACGACGCACTGCGCGATCCGGGCGTGCACCGCGTGGCGGCCGTGCACCGCGTCGGCGTCGTGGAGGTGGGGGAGGCCAGCGTGATCGTGGCCGCGTCCGCCGCGCACCGCGAGGAGTCGTTCCGGGCGGCGCGATTCCTGATCGACCGCATCAAGGAGATCCTCCCCGTGTGGAAGCGCGAGCACCTCGCCGACGGCACCGCCGAGTGGGCGCCCGGGTTCGCGGTGCGTCCCCGGGACCGCGCGCCGCGGGGGGCGGGAACGGCCGGATGCTGATCGACTCCTTCGGGCGCCGCATCGTCAACCTGCGCGTGTCCGTGACGGATCGCTGCAACCTGCGCTGCTCCTACTGCATCCCGCAGGAGGAGGTGGAGTGGCTGCCGCGCGCGGAGATCCTCTCCTTCGAGGAGATCGAGCGGTTCGTGCGCGTGGCCTCGGGCCTGGGCATCCGGAAGCTGCGGCTCACCGGCGGCGAGCCGCTGCTGCGCCGGGACCTTCCCGGGCTCGTGCGGCGGCTGGTGGCCGTGCCCGGGATCGAGGATGTGGGCATGACCACGAACGGGATCGGCCTCGCGCGGCTGGCCGCGGCGCTACGCGCGGCGGGGCTGCGCCGGCTGAACGTGAGCCTGGACGCGCTGGATCCGGAGGTGTTCAAGCGCATGACCCGCCGCGACGCCCTGGACGCGGTGCTGGAGGGGCTGGAGGCGGCCGCGTTCCACGGCTTCGCGCCGATCAAGGTCAACGCGGTGATCGAGCGGGATCGCAACCTCGGCGAGGTGGAACCGCTCGCGCGCCTCGCGCGCGCGAAGGGGCTGGTGCTGCGGTTCATCGAGTACATGCCCATCGGCATGGGGGACGCATGGGCGCGGCAGCGCGTCGTGACGAATGCGGAGATCCTGGGGATCCTGCGCGGCATCGCCCCGCTCGAGCCCGCCGGGGATCCGGACGGCGCCGGACCCGCCACCCGCTGGCGCTGGACCGACGGCCGGGGCGAAATCGGCCTGATCGGCAGCGTGACCGAGCCCTTCTGCGACCGCTGCAACCGCATCCGGCTCACCGCGGACGGCAAGCTGCGCACGTGCCTGTTCTCGACGGTGGAGCACGACGTGCGCGCGCTGCTGCGCGCGGGCGCCGCCGACGACGGGATCGCGCAGCTGATCCGCAACGCCGTCGCCCGCAAGGAGCCCGGGCACCGCATCGGCCAGGCGGACTTCGTCAAGCCGCTCCGGACGATGTCCCGGATCGGCGGCTAGGTCGTCCTCACGCGGAGGCCGGTGCGGGTGGCGATGCGGCGGCGCATCCGGGAGCCGCGCGCGGCGCCTCCTTCGGCAGCACGCGGGCCAGAAGCTCCTCCGTGCTCTCCGCCCAGGTGAGCCTACGGATCCCGCGCGAGTCGGGGACCGCGCCGTGTTCCCTCCGGCGCAGCCACTCGCGGAGCCGCTCCGCGAGATCCTCCGGGGTGCCGGCATCGAAGTAGAACGCGTGCTCGCCCGCCACCTCGCGGAAGACCGGGAGGTCCCGGGCGACGATGGGGGTGCCGTGCTGCGCCGCCTCCACGAGGGGCAGGCCGAATCCCTCCGCCTCGGACGCCTGCACGAGCGCCGCGGCGCGCCGGTACAGCTCCCGCAGCATGGGATCGCCGGCCTGCTCGAGCCAGAACAGCCGGCGGCCCGCCTCCGGGTGCGCGCGCATCCGCGCCGCGAGGGAATCCACCATCCAGCCCTGCCGGCCGACGATCACGAGCGCGGTGCGGTCCCCGGCGCTCCACAGCCGCTCCAGGGCGCCGAGCACCTGGTCGTGCCGCTTCCTCGGCTCCACCGTCCCGACCATCAGCAGGAACGGGCGTCCCTCCAGGGTCCCGAGCACCGCGCGCTCGTCGTCGCGAGGCGCGCCGTCCGGCGTCGCGGCGTCCAGGTCCGCCCCGAGCGGGTAGCTCCGGATCGCGAGCCCGTTCGCCCGGTCGCCGAGCCACGCGCGGTACTCGTCCGCGACGGCCTCCGAGATGCAGACGACTCCCGTGGCCAGCGGCGCGAGCTGCTCGATCCAGTCGCGGAAGAGCGTCGCGAAGTCCGCCGGGAACCGGTGCGGGTGCAGGAGCGGGATGATGTCGTACAGCACGAACCAGGTCGCCACGCCGCGGGCTTTCGCGCGGCGGATCCAGGCCCGTCCCGCCCCGTCGGTTCCGGGGTCGAGGTCCAGCCCGAGGAAGACATCGTCGCGGCCCGCGTCCACCGGACCGTCCGCAACGCCCGCGGCCTCCATCCCCGCGAGCCGGGTGCAGAAGCGGCGCGCGTGGCGGTAGATCGTCCCGTCCCGGTAGACCGGCTCCACGATCCACCCCTCGAGCGGCCGCCGGAGCAGGCACGCCAGCGTGCTGCGGACGACCCGCTGGATCCCGCTGTTCGCGTCCGTGCGCACCAGCGTGGAGATGTCCACGAGGAGCTGCCGGCGGCGCGGGGCGGCGTCGTTGTCCGCGATGCAGCGCGCCACCTCCGCGAGCTCCGCGTCGGACGCCTGCGCCGTGCCGGGGAGCCCGCGCACCGCGCGCACCAGCCGCGCCGCACCGGCGAAGGGATCGGTCGCGTGGAACGCCTCCACCACGTCGCGGTAGCGGCGCGCGATGCGGCGGGTATCCCGCTCCCGCGCGAGGTACGCGCGCGCGGCCCGGCCGAGCGCCGCCCGGCGCGCCGCGTCCCGGTGGAGCGCGCCGAGCGCCTCCGCCAGCTCGGCCTCGCGCACGGGATCCGCGATGGGCCACACCACGCCGTCCGGAAGCTCGGCCGACGCACCGTGGGCGTTCACGATCACCGGCAGGCCGTGGGCCATCCCGTCGAGCACGGCGCCCGACGTCTCGCCGCGCGAACGCGTCCGGAGCTGGACGGCGACGTCCGCGGCATCGAGATACCGGCGGTACCGGGCCTCGTCCGCGTATCCGGTGATCGTCACGCCGGCCGGCCCCGGCGCGTCGCCGGCGAGCCGCCGCAAGTCGCGGCCGTACGGGGAGCCGGCGTCGCCGCCGACGAACACGAGCCGGCATCCGGGGAGACGGCCGAGCGGTGACGCGCGGAACGCCCGGAGCAGCTCGTGGTTCAGCTTGGCCGGCCCGATCATGCCGAAGCAGCACACGACGAACTCCGCCGGCGGGATCCCGAGCGCCGCGCGCGCGGCGTCGCGCCCGCCCTCGGGCGCCGGGTCCCGCGGGTGCGGGATCTCGCGGACCCGCGCGGCCACCGCCGGCCCGTACCACCGCGCGACGAGATCGCGCGCGTGGGCGGACTGGACCACCAGTCCGGTCGCGCATCCGATCACGTCCCGGCTGCACGGATACTCCCAGACGGCGGCGTCCTCCCCGTGCCGGGCCAGGAACTCCGCCGCGGGGTAGCCGTGGTTCTCCAGCAGCGTCTCGAGGAAGGGCCGGGCCCGTCCCTGCGCCCCGAGGTGCCGCATCAGGTGCGACAGGAAGACGTCGTGCAGGACCACCACGCCCGGACGCGTCTCCAGCAGACCCGGCACGTGCGCGTGGTGCACGGAGTTCCCCATCTGGTACAGGACGCGGTCCCAT
Source organism: uncultured Gemmatimonadota bacterium (assembly GCA_964471155.1). Lineage (GTDB taxonomy): Bacteria > ARS69 > ARS69 > ARS69 > ARS69 > CAYYFX01. Next base: position 14,167 of record CAYYFX010000027.1, read on the forward strand.
CGCTCCGGCGCGGCCGCGAACTCCGCCACCGTCACCCGGGGGAAGCGGTCGCGCAGCGCGGGGGCGGAGACCGGCGGACCGTCCGTCACCAGCGTGATGTCGTAGTGTTCCGCCAGCGCGGGCAGGAGCTCGGCGCTGAAGTCCGCGATCCCGGAGGACTCCGGCGGCAGCGGGGACACGTAGCCGAGCCGAGGTCGATCCGCGGCCGCGGCCGCGCGGGGCGGCTCCGCCCGTCCGCCGCGTGCGCGGGCGTCGCCGAGCGCCTCGAGCGCCGCGAGCGCGCGGCGCCCGGACTCCGCCCACGAGAATCGCGTCGACTGCTGCGCCGCATTCGCCACGAGACGGGCGCGGAACGCCTCGTCGGTGAGCCCGCGCCGGACGGCCGCCGCGACGGCCCCGGGGTCGGCCGGATCGAACAGCGCGTCCGCGAGCCCGATCACCTCCGGCACGCTGCTCCGGTTCGACCCGACCACCGGCGCCCCGCAGCGCATGGCCTCCAGCGCGGGAAGACCGAACCCCTCGTACAGCGAGGGGAAGACGAAGAGACGGCACGCGCTGTACAGCTTCACGAGGTCGTCGTCCGGCACGAATCCCGGCAGGACGAGCTCGCCGGCGGCGAGGCCGGCGCGCTCGCCGACGTCGAGGAGGCGCCGCCGTTCATCGCCGGTCACCCGGCACACCACGGCGAGCTGGTGCCCGCGGCGCACGTCCGCCGGCACGCGTCCGTACGCCCGGATCATGCCGTCCAGGTTCTTCCGCGGATCCACGCCGCCCGTGTACATCACGAACGGACGATGCAGCCCGAGGCCTCCGAGGAACCGGACGCGATCCTCGTCCCGCATCTCGACGCGCCGGAACCGGGGGTCCGCATCCGCGGACACGGGGACGATGCGATCGGGGTCGATCCCGAGCGCGTCGATCGCGTCGCTTCGCGTGTGGTCGGAGATCGCCAGAAGGAGATCCGCCCGCTTCAGGTCCTCCAGCCTCGCGCGATACCAGCGATCGACGGGCTCGCGGGAGAGGAACGTCTCCGCGTCCAGGAGCGGGATGAGATCGTACAGCGTCACGGCGGTGGGGATCCGCTCCAGCCGTCCGACGGAGACGGACGCGTCGTCCAGCAGACCTTCGAACAGGCTGCTCACGTGGACGACATCCGGCGCCAGCGCGGCGATCGCGGACTCCCGCAGGAGCGCCGCGGCCTCCGATCGCCACGCGTTCGCCGGCTCGAGCGCGCCGAGGGGGGCGGGCACCGCGTACCGCACGATGCGTTGCGGGGGGATCCGGGGCGCGAAGCGCCGCACGAGCTCGTCCACCGACTCCGGGAGCGCCGCGCTCAACAGCAGATGGATCTCGTGCCGGTCCGCGGCGGCATCCAGGACGGCCTCGGCCAGCGCGAGCGAGTACCGGCCGATCCCCCGGTCCCGGCTCTGCGGCGTCTGGCAGGCCACGAGATCGAGGACGAGGCGCATGCCGTTCCCGGTCCGCTATCCGGCCGTGCCCGCGCGGCGCGGGCGAAGCGCGGCGTGGATGCGGCGCGCGCGCGGCGGGAGCAGATCCTGCGGCAGGGACGGACCGGACGCGGGCGGGAGTCCGGATGCCGTCGCGGCGCCGGGCGGCGCGAGGCGCGCGAGGAGCGGCCGCAGGCCCGGGACGAGTCGGACCATCCGCGCCAGCGGGCCCTTCAGCGACGGGTGCTCGTCCGCGAAGCGACGCCCGCGCCGGGCGAGGACGCGCACCGCCTTGCCCGCCACGCCGGCGGACGCGCGGAGGGCGGCGCCGGGGCCGAGCCGACGGCCGTCCGCGCCGCGCGTGGCCTCCTGCACCGCGCGGCTCGCGAGACGCAGCGGCCGGGTCATGCGCCAGGAGCGGCTGGCCCGCATGGCCCGCAGCTCCGCCTCCGCCGCCGCGGCGCGATCCTCCCGATCCTTCAGCTCCCGCGCGTGCTCCGCCCGCGCCTCCCCGAGCCGGGCCTCGGCCTTCGCGACGCGGCCCGCCGCATCGTCGAGCGCCGTGCGGTGACGGTGCCGTTCGAAGTCGTCCCACACGTTCGGCGGCGCGCGGAACGCGGCGTCCAGGTGCGCCTGCTCGTCCGCGACGTAGAACCGGTTCAGGCCGTCGAACCAGACGCGGTGATAGCCGCGGCCGGTGATCAGCGGCTCCCAGGCGGCGCTCTCCACCGGGGAGTTCGGCTCCGTCGACTCCACGAGGAGGATCCAGGGCCGGATCGCCGACAGGTCCAGTCCCTCGAGGACCGACGGCTCCGCGCCCTCCACGTCGATCTTGAGGAAGTGGATGTCGCCGGGCGCGTGCTCCCGGCAGATCGACGTGAGCGTCCGCGCGGGCACGCGCCGCGGCGACGGCGTCACCGACAGCGCGCGCGCATGCGCCTCGGCGACGCGGGGGTCGGACGTGGACAGGCCGGAGCCCGCGATCACGAAGAGATCGATCGTCCCGTCCCGGTCCGCGGCCGCGACCTGGAGATTCACGTCCGCGGGGCGGTCGCGGACGAGCTTCCGGAACCAGTCCTCGACGGGCTCCACGTTGATGCCCCGCCAGCCCGCCTCGTAGAACGCCTTGGTCACCGAGTCGGTGACGGGGTCGTTCGCGCCGACATCGACATAGAATCCCCGCTCGACCCCCGCCAGCGCGCGGCGGAGCATCACGTCCTCGCCGTTCTGGGCGTACGAAACGAAGGTCATCGGTCCGCGGGTCTCGAAGAGGGATGGGCGCGAGTGTACAGGCGACGCCCGGACCGGACAACGGCCCGCGGCGCCCGCGGACCCGGGCGCGGCCCGCGCCGGCGGGCGGGAAGGCGACGGATCGGCCCTAGTAGGTCCGCCTCCGCCGGTTCCGCTCGTAGTCCACGAACAGGAACCGCCCGAGATCGTCCAGGCCCGTGAAGTACGCGCGCCCGCGGTTCACCTCGGTGAGCCGTTCCACGAAGTTCACGAGGTGCCAGTCCGACGCGACCATGAACGTGGAGATCGTGATCCCGCGGCGCCGGCAGACCGTGGCCTCGTCCAGGGTCCTGTTCACGATCTTCTCGTCCAGGCCGAAGGAGTTCTTATACAGCCGGCCGTTCTCGTGGATGCACGACGGCTTCCCGTCCGTGACCAGGAACACCTGCTTGTTCGCGTGCCTCCGCCCGGCCAGGATCCGCTGCGCCAGCCGCAGCGCCGCCTTCGTGTTCGTGTGGAAGGGCCCCACCTGCACGTACGGGATTCGGTCCGCGGGGATGACCGCCGCCTCGTCGCCGAAGACGGCGACGTCCAGCGTGTCCTTCGGGTAGCGCGTGCGGATCAGCTCCTGCAGCGCCAGCGCCACGTCCTTGGCGGGGGTGATGCGGTCCTCGCCGTACAGGATCATGCTGTGGCTGATGTCCAGCAGCAGCACCGTGGCGCAGCCGGCCAGCTGCTCGCGCTCGTGGACGCGCACGTCGTCCTCGCTCAGCCCGAACTCGTCGATCCCCGTCCGCTTGAGGGCGTTCTCCAGCGTGGCGTTGACCGCGATGTCGAAGGGCGCGTCGCCGAAGCGCCACTCGCGGACCTCGGGCAGGGCCTCGCCGCGGGAGCCGGGATGCGGCGTGCGGTGGTCGCCCGGCCGCCCGGCCCGGACGCGCGAGAAGATGCGATCCAGCGCGTCCTTCCGGATGGACCGCTCGCCCTGCCGGGTCATGCGCAGCTCGCCGGCATCGTCCTCCTGCACCTGGCCGGACTCCAGCATCCGCTCGCGGAACTCCGCGGCGGACATCCCCTCGTCGAAGAAGCCGTATTGCGCGTTCAGCTCCTCCATCCGGCGGAGCGCCTCCTCCACGTCCCCGTCGGCGCCCAGCACCAGCCAGCGGAAGAGCCGCTCGAGCTGCGGCATCGTGGCGACCTCGCGGGTCATCCACTCCTCCCACTCCCGGTAGCGCACCCTCACTCGATCTCCTCCATCTGCCGGAACATCGCGCCGATCATGTCGCGGTAGCCGGCGCGCGTGTCCGTGTCCTCCTTCGCGAGCATGGAGCACTGGTGCAGCCCGTCCAGGATCAGCTCCATCACGCCGGCCAGCTCGCCGTCGCCCTGCGGGGAGGCGATCCTCGCGCACTCCGCCAGCCCGGTGACCTCGCTCAGCGCGGCCAGGTGCCCGGCGAGCGGCGTGTCGTCGGACACCTCGAGCGTGCGTCCGCCGGAGAACCAGTGCACGATGGGCTCGTACACGCGCGCCGCCGGCGGCGCGGCCTCCGCGTTCTCGCCCTCCGCGAGCGCCCGGCGCCGCCGCGACTTCGCGTGCACCGCGGGGAACGTGCGGAGGAAGACCTCCCGCACCGCTTTGCCCAGCACGTGCCGCGCCACCGTCTCCGCGCCCTGCTCCTCGCCCTCGTGCACCAGCTCCACCTTGCCGGTCACCGCGGAGAGCGCGGTGCGCAGGTCCACGAGGCGCGGGTACACGCGGGTCTCCCCGGTGGCCAGCGCGCGCCGCTCCAGGTTGGACACGAGGTTCTCCAGGAACGTGATGGTCAACCGCACGCTGACGCCCGAGCCCTGGTCCACGAACTCCGACTGCCGCGCCTGGACGGCGGTCTCCTCGATGATCTCGCGGAACAGGTCCGGCAGGACCACCTCGATGCCGGAGTCCCGGTGCGTCCACGCCTCCTGCGACGTGATGGCGACGGCCTCCGCCACCGTGCGCGGGTAGTGCGTGAGGATCTGCGACCCGATGCGGTCCTTCAGCGGCGTGATGATGTTCCCGCGGTTCGTGTAGTCCTCCGGGTTCGCCGAGTACACCATGAGGATGTCCAGGGGCAGCCGCACCGGGAACCCCCGGATCTGGATGTCCTTCTCCTGCATCAGGTTCAACAGCCCCACCTGGATGCGCGGCTGCAGGTCGGGCAGCTCGTTGATCGCGAAGATGCCGCGGTTCATCCGGGGGATGATCCCGAAGTGGATGATCTCCGGGTCCGCGTAGGTGCGCCGCTCGGTGGCGGCCTTGATCGGGTCGATGTCCCCGATGAGATCCGCCATGGTCACGTCCGGCGTGGCCAGCTTCTCCTCGAAGCGGCGCTCCGGGCCGATCCAGTCGATCGGCGCGTCGTCGCCCGCCTCCGCGAGGAGGCGCTTCGCCCGGGCGCTGACCGGGCGGAGGGGGTCGTCGTTCATCTCGCTGCCGCGCACCACCGGGACCGCGTCGTCCAGGAAGTCCACCAGCCCGCGCAGGATGCGGGATTTCGCCTGGCCACGCAGCCCGAGAAGCAGGAAGTCGTGGCGGGCGAGCAGGGCGTTCACGATCCGGGGGATGACCGTCTGGTCGTACCCCAGCACGCCGGGAAAGAGCCTGCGGCGCTCGCGCAGGGCGGCGAGCAGGTTGGCCCGCAACTCGTCCTTGACGGATCGCGGGCGGTAGCCGGATGACTTCAACGAGCCGAGCGTCTCGGGGCGGCGCAAGGTCACGCTCCTCGGGTCACGGGGCGACTTCCGCGGGGAACTTCCGCACGGCGGAGGGAGTCCCAAGGATAGTCGCCCGGGTCGGGGATGCAAAGCGGGTCCGGGGCCGCGCCCGCGGTCGCCCGGGCCGTCGCCCGCGAGGAGAACCCTTGGAGAACCGCAGGGATCCCGCCGCCGCCGCTGCGGCTGCCGGCCGGCCGCGGCGGCGCGCCCCGGCCGCCGGCGGCGGCCTGCTCGCGTGCGTCCTCACCCTCCTCGCCGCGCCCGCGTGGGGCCTCCCGCCGGGGAGCACGCCCAAGGAGGTGGAGCTCGGGGAGGAGGCGGCGAAGGACATCGCGAAGTCCGTGGAGTTCGTGGACGATGCGGAGACCCTGTCGAAGCTGTCGGACATGCTGGACGCGATCGCGGCGGCCACGGACCGGCCGGACATCGAGTACTCGCCCCACATCGTGGCGTCGCCCCTCGTCAACGCGTTCACGCTGCCCGGCGGCTGGGTGTACGTGACGACCGGCCTCCTGGAGGACGTGCAGTCGGACGACGAGCTGGCCGGCGTCCTGGCGCACGAGATCGCGCACAACGTGAACCAGCACGCGATCGAGCGCATGCGCAACGCGCCGCGCGGGCTGGGACTGCTGCAGCTCGCCACCATCGCCGCGCTCATCATCGGCCGTTCGCCGGAGGCGGCGATCCTCGCGAACACGGCCGCGAACACGATCACCGCGATGGTGCTGCAGGGCGGCAGCGTCGCCGCCGAGGAGGAGGCCGACGCGGACGCCATCCGCTACCTGATGCGGACGAGGTACAACCCGGTCGGGTTCCTCACGTTCATGGAGCGACTCGGGAGCTCGGCGGGGAAGTTCATCGAGGAGGAGATGGGGATCTACCGCACGCACCCGTTCACGCGCGACCGGGTCCGTGCCGCGGAGCGCCGCGTGGAGGAGCTCGGCATCCCGGTGCTGCGGCGCCTCGTGGTGGACGCGCCGCGCCCCGTCTGGCGGCGGCTGACGCGGGAGGACCGGCCGCTCACGGAGATCGTGTACCGGGACGAGCGGATCCTGCTCCTCGCCGGGCACGACTCCACGCGGGCGGAGGCGGCCGTGGCGTTCGCGGACTGGGTGCTCGACCACGAGCTCGCGGCCTCCGCGCTGAAGCTCGTGCCGGTGGAGGACGGCGTGCTGATCCGGCCCGAAGCCGACGGGCCGCGCCTCGTGCTCGGGCCGGAGGACGGCGTGGCGAACGGCGAGAGCGAGGTGCTGCTGGCCGAACACCTGCGGGGACGCTTGACCGCGATCGTGTCGGACGAGCAGGCTCGCTGGCGGGCCAACGCCCAGCTGTACTGATCGACCTCCCGCGCGCCGCGGGGGGCGGGACGGCCGCGCCGCCGGCGGGGGGGGACTCATGGATCTAGGGATCGCGGGCAAGCGGGCGCTGGTCACCGGCGCCAGCGCGGGGCTCGGCTGGGCGGCGGCACGCGCCCTGGCCGGGGAAGGGGTGCGCGTGGCCATCGCGTCGCGCGACCCGGAGCGCGTGCGGTCGGCCGCCGCGCGCATCGGGACCGCCGGCGGCGCGCCGGTGGTGGCGCTGACCGGGGACGTGAGCCGGGCGGGGGACCCGGAACGCCTCGTGTCGGAAGCGGCGTCGGCCCTCGCCGGGCTGGACATCCTGGTGGCGAACGCCGGGGGTCCGCCGGGCGGCGACTTCGAGGACGCGGACGAGGCCCGCTTCGCGCAGGCGATCGATCTCACGCTCCGATCCGCGGAACGGCTCGCCCGGGCCGCGCTCCCGCACCTCAAGGCGGCCGGATGGGGGAGGATCGTGTTCCTCACGTCCATCGCCGCGCGCGAGCCGCGCGAGGGGCTCCTCCTCTCGAACACGCTGCGTCCGGCCGTCCACGGCCTGGCGAAGAGCCTCGCCCGCGCGTACGCCCCCGCCGGGGTCACGGTGAACTGCGTGTGCCCCGGGTACACGGACACGGAGCGGCTCGAGGTCCTCGCGGAAGGCGCGGCGGCGCGGCAGGGGATCGGCCGGTCCGAGGTGTACGCCCGCTGGCGGGCGAACATCCCGCGCGGGGAGCTGGGCCGTCCGGAGGAGGTGGCGGCGGCGGTGGCGTTCCTGTGCTCCGGGCCCGCCGCGTTCGTGAACGGCGTCTCCCTGCCGGTGGACGGGGGGGAGTCCCGGTCGCTTCTGTGACTTCCTGGTAAAACTGGTAAAACGTACGGCTCAGGGCCACGGAAGCGCTCGCAACCGCGCCGGGGCCGGTCCTACGATGGGGCCGCGACTCCTTCGGCGAACGGAGGCAACCATGCGGCGATCCCGACTTCGCGACCTCGTCCTGATGCTCGCGGTGCTCGCCGGGTTCCATGCGCTGTGCGTGTGGGCGCCGTCGCGCCTGGTGCGCGCCGAGCCCTCGCCGCGCATCCTCCCGATCACCGCCCCGGACTGCGCCACGCTCCTGCGCGGCGCGTCCCGCCCGGCCTCCGGCTGGTTCGGTCGCGGGACCGGCGGCGAGATTCCCGCCTCGCCCGTCCGCCCGTAGCAAGGCGCGGTCCGACAATCGCTTGCCCGCCGTCCGCATTGAGCCGGCCGGGTCCGCGCTGGTATCATCGGAACGCTGTTCGATGGCTGCGCCGTTCCCTTTCAGCCCAGGTGCCCCGATGACGCGCTTCCGCGGACCCGCTCTCGCATTGGCCTTCGCCCTCGCCCTCGATCCCGGCATGATCACCTCGGCCGCGGCCGCGCGTCGCGGCGCCGCGCCCGGGGTGGACCCCATCCCCGCGCCGAACCCGGCCGCCGCGCCCGCGCCGCGGCTCGAGGAACGCGGGCGGTTCCGCACCACGCCGGCGCCGAAGCGCGCCGAGACGGCGATCCGCCTCTCGAACGGGATCGAGTTCGACACGCGCATCGGCGAGCCGGACGTGCCGTCCGCGCTGCGCGCCGCGGCCCCGGCGCCGGGCGAGCGGTCGTCGTGGATCGTGCAGGTGGAGGCGCCGGTCGGCGCGGACGTCGCCACGCGGATCGAGGCGGCCGGCGCCGCGGTCGTGGCGTACCTGCCGGAGTACGCGTTCCTGGTGCGGGCCGACGAGGCCGTGCGCGGCGCCGTGGCGCGGCTGCCGTTCGTCCGCTGGACCGGACCGTATCATCCCGCGTACCGCATCTCCGCGCAGCCGGCGATGACGCTGCGCGCCGGGACCGCGCGCTACCAGGTCCTCCTCTTCCCGGACGGCGATCTCGCCGCGGTCTCGGGGGAGATCGAGCGCCTGGGCGGGCGGGTCGAGGACACGTCCTCCCGCGTGAACCGCATCATCCGCCTCGAGCTGGACGCCGCGCGCATGCCGGAGCTCGCGTCCCATCCGGACGTGCAGTGGATCGAGCCGCGCGAGGTCTTCACGGTGGAGAACGACCTGGTGCAGTGGGTCGACCAGACCATGATCTCCAACAACCGGAAGATCTGGGACCAGGGCATCGACGGCACCGGCCAGGTCGTGATGGTGGGGGACAGCGGCATCCGCACCACGCACAACATGTTCCGCGACCCGTCGGTGTCCATCGCCACCTTCGGCGACTACCCCGCGCACCGCAAGATCATCGCGTACGTGAGCGCGCACCCGGCCAGCACGGACATCCTGTTCGGGGACGCCTCCGGCGCCTCGTACCACGGCACGCACACGTCCGGGACCTTCGCCGGGAACGACGCCGGGCTCGGCACGAGCACGCGGGACGGCATCGCGAAGGGCGCGAAGATCTACTTCCTGGACGGCGGCGGCTCGGACAACACGATCATCTCGCCGGGCGACCTGAACGAGTACTTCCAGCCGGCGTACGACGGCAACGCCGGCGGCGCCGCGCGCGTCAGCTCGAACAGCTGGGGCTCGAACTCCGGCGGCGCCTACACGCTGACCTGCATGACCACCGACCAGTTCGCGCACGACCACCCGGACTTCCTGATCTCGTTCTCGAACGGGAACGCGGGCGGCGCGAACACGGTGGGCGCGCCGGCGGCGGCGAAGAACATCCTCTCCTCCGGCGGCACGCAGAACGGCGCCTCCGCCGTGAACATCTACACCTCCACCAGCCGCGGCCCGACGGACGACGGACGGCGCAAGCCGACCGTGTGCTCGCCGGGGCAGAGCGTGGTGTCCGCCTCCGGCGCGAGCGACACCGGCACGGCCACGCTGTCCGGCACGTCCATGGCGTCGCCGAACCTCGCGGGCTCGGCCACGCTCGTGCGGCAGTACTTCACGGACGGCTGGTATCCCACCGGCGCGCCGGTCGGCGGCAACGCGCTCACGCCGTCCGCGGCCCTGCTGCGCGCCATGATGGTCAACTCCGCCGTGGACGATTTCGCGGCGTACACCATCCCGGACAACAACATCGGGTGGGGCCGCATCCTGCTCGACAACGTGCTGTTCTTCCCCGGGGACGCGCGGCGGACGGTCGTGCTGGACGAGTCCGACGGGGTGGCCACGGGCGAGGCGCGCGAGTACTCGATCGACGTGACCGACGCGGGGCAGCCGCTGGAGATCACGCTGGTCTGGACGGATCCGCCGTCCACGCCCACGGCGGGAACGAACCTCGTGAACGACCTGGACCTCGTCGTGGAAGAGGGGGCCACCACCTACCTCGGCAACGTGTGGTCCGGCGGGCAGTCCGTCACGGGCGGGAGCGCGGACGCGCTCAACGTGGAGGAGAACTTCCTGCGGACCTCGCCGGTGGCGGGGACCTACGTCATCCGCGTCGAGGGCTCCAACGTCCCGTTCGGTCCGCAGCCCTTCGCGATCGTCGTGACCGGCGGCGTGGGCGGCAGCACCGGCGTCCTGTTCGCGGACGCGGGCGCGTACGCGCCCACCGGGAGCATCGGCGTGCGCGTGGAGGACGCCGACGGGGGCGCCACGGTGGCGGTCACGTTCACGTCGCCGTCCGAGCCGGGCGGGGAGACCCTGGTCATCGCCGGCGCGAACGGCGTGTACGAGGGCTCGATGCCGCTGACCCTGGCCGCGGCCGCGGGCGGCGACGGCCTCCTGTCCGTCGCGCACGGGGACCTGGTCACGATGACGTACACGGACGCCAGCCCGGCACACGTGGCCACCGCCACCGCCGCGGTGGACGCGGACGACCCGGAGATCACGGACGTCGCGGCGCAGCCGGCCGGCGCGTCCGCGGTGATCACGTGGACCACGAACACGCTGGCGGACTCGCAGATCGAGTTCGGCACGACCCCGGCGCTCGGGACGCTGTCCCCGCGGGACTACGGCCTCGCCACGGCGCACGCGCACCTGGTGGAGGGGCTGGCCCCCGAGACCACGTACTACTTCGACGTGCTGTCCCGCGACCACGAGGGGAACCTCGTCCGGGACGACTTCGGCGGCATGCACTACCGCTTCACCACCGGGCGGCGCGCGGACGTGCTGCTGGTGAATGCCGACCCGAACACCACGCTGAACACGCACCGGTACGCGGACGCGTTCGCCGCGACCGGCTGGACGTTCGACGAGTGGCGCAAGCAGCAGGCGGACGACCCGCTGGTCGGGGACTCGAACTCCGGCATGCGCGCGTACAACGCGGTGTGGTGGCAGGCGGGCTGGGAGCAGTACCCGGCCTTCGAGCGGGATCCGCGGGACTCCATCACCGCGTACCACGACGGCGGCGGCCGGATCGCCTTCGTGTCGCACGACATCGCGTGGACCTTCGGGGACGGCTCGTCCGGGTTCTACAACGCGGCGCGGGCGGCGTGGTTCCAGAACACGATGCACTCGCAGTGGCAGCAGGATCCGGCCACCTGGGCCACGGTCCGCGGCGTCGCCGGGGATCCCATCAGCAACACCTGGATCGGCGGCATCCCGTACACCCCGTTCCGCAGCGGCGCCGCCGGCGACGAGGTGGACAAGCTGGACGGGTCCGGGACGGCCGCCTACGTGTGGCGCGACTCGGACACGACCGTGGACGACATCGCCGTGCGCTGGGAGAGCGGCGGTCCCCTGGGCACGCCGGGCGTCGGCGTGTGGGGCGGGAACACGACGCGCACCGTGGCGATGTTCTTCGAGTGGCTGCAGCTGAACGCGGCGGTGGAAGGCGACGCCACCCGCGCGGCGGTGCTGGACGAGACGATCCAGTGGCTGATCGGCGGGGATCATCCGGACGCGGTCGTCGTGGCGCCGAACGGCGGGGAGACGATCACCACGGGCACCACGCAGATCTCCTGGACGGCGTCCACGGACACCGGGGCCGGCCGCAACCTCGGGACGGTGCGCCTGGAGTACTCCGATGACGGCGGCATGTCGTGGAACCTGATCACGGCGTCGCCCGGCGCATCGCCGTACACGTGGAACGTGTCCGCGCTGCCCACCGCGTCCACGTACCGCGTGCGGGCGGTGGTGACGGACACCGGGACGCCCGTGCTCGCGGGCGCGGACGCCTCGAACGCGGACTTCACCATCGCGATCCCGGGGAACGAGACGCGCGGGCCGGTGGTCCTGGCCGGAACGCCCGGCGTCGCGCCGAACCCGATCGCGAAGCCGGATCCGGCCGTGCTCGTGGCCGCGATCTCGGACGCGCTCACCGGCGGAAGCGCCGTGGTGGCCGCGGAGTGGAGCGCAGGTCCGGCCGCGGCGGCGGCGGGCACGGGGACGGCGATGTCCGGGACGTTCGGCGGGGTGGAGGCCCCGGTGACGGCGAACCTCGCGACCGTGTCGCTGCCCGGCGGCGCCACGACGATCTGGGTGCGGGGCCGCGATGCCGCCGGGAACTGGGGTCCGGCCACCGCGCTGCCCGTCCAGGTGAACGGCGGCGCGTCGGATGCGCCGCTGGCGGCCGGTCCGGCGTCGTTCGCGCTCGGGCAGAACTTCCCGAACCCGTTCGCGCGGGCCACGTCCATCGCGTTCTCCCTGCCCGCACCCGGCGACGTGGACCTGCGCGTGTACGACGTGCAGGGCCGGCTCGTGCGGACGCTCGTGCAGGGCGCGCGCTCCGCGGGCCGCCACGAGGTGACCTGGGACGGCGCGGACGAGGGCGGTCGCGCCGCCGCGTCGGGCGTGTACTTCTACCGGCTGCACGCCGCCGGCCGCCAGGCGGACCGCAAGCTGCTCATGCTCCGGTAATCCGCGCGCGATCCGCGCGGGCGGTGAGGGGGGGGCGGTCCGGAAGGACCGCCCCCGTTCCTGTCCCGTGCGTGACCCCGGGGTTACAGGACCGTCATCCGCAGAAGAAGCGCCCACGCGTCGACGAGCGCGTCGGGCACCGACACCGGCGACGGCACGATGGCCGGGTGCTCCGGAGGATCCTGGCCGCCGTCGTTGGGCGGCGGGTCGTCCGCGAGGGCCGGGGTGACGAGGAGGAAGGTGCCGAGCAGGAGCGTCGACGCGGACTTCGCCGGCATGCGGATCATGGTCCACTCGCTTCGTTGGGGGAACGCCGCCGGCCGTCCGGCCGGCAACGGAGCGGCGCATGGCAAGCTCCGTGCCGCGTGCGCGATCGCCGCCGTTTGCAATGCAAGTGCTCCGGGCGGAATGCGTTCCTCCGCCGGGAGCGGCGGACCGGCGGCCGGCGTGCGCGGACCGATCCGCCGGAATCGACGGATCGGAATCGGAGGGAGGTGCGGGATGGGGCGGAACGCCCCCGGGATCAACGACTTGCCGGTCCGGCGGGAACGGCGGATCGATCCGCCGGAATCGGCGGATGCGCGGCGAAGCGCACAAGTACCGGAATGTATGTGAAAGAAACCGCGGCGATGCGCCGATTCCGGTGGACAGGCCGCGCGTCGGATGCCGATGCTTGGTGTCGGCCCCGGGGAGGATCAGCCGATGCCAGCGGACCCCGACACCCTGCGATCACTCGACGTACTCCGCGAGATGCCGGCGGCGCCGGACGTCTGGGCGGACCTGGTCGCGATCGACGACGGGGATCCGGACGCCGTGGAGCGATGCGTCCGGGTCATCGGGCGCGATCCCGTCCTCGCGGCGGATCTCGTGGACGCGGCCGGCGGGGCGGCGTTCCGGGCTGCCGGGGAAGCGGACGTCCGCCGCGCGGTCGCGTCCCGCGGCCTGGTGTCCACGCGCTGCCTCGTCCTGTCGGTGCTGTTCCGGAACGAGATGCTGCGGTGGGGCCGGCCGGGCTCGCCCCTGGACCGGATGCTGTGGTGGCAGCACTCCCTCGGAACGGCGGTCGCGGCCGGGCGCGTGGCCCGCATGTTGACGGTGAGTCCGCTCGCGGGCCATGCCGCGGGGCTGTTGCACGACGCCGGCATCCTCGCGGTGGATCGCCTGGCGCCGCAGGTCCTCTGGGGCCAGGTGCCGCGCGACGACGCGGGGCCGGAGGAGGAGTACGCCGGGAGGGTCCTGGACGTTTCCCACACGCAGCTCGGCGGGATGCTGGCGGAACGGTGGCGGCTGCCGGTGCGGTGCCCGAGCGCGGTCCTGCGACACCATGAGCCGACGAAGGCGAACCCGGGCGAGCGCACCCTCGCCAGCATCGTGTGCGTGGCGGACGTCGTGATGTCGCCGGAATGGGGCTGGTGGTACGGAGGCGGCCCCGAGGAGGAGTACCGGGATGCACTCGCCCACCTCGGGCTGGACGAGTACGCCATCCGGAACCTGCGCGAGGAGACGGAGGCCGAGATGCTCGCCTGGCGCCCGTTGCTGGGCTGGCCGGTCGCGCACTGAGCCTCTCGCGCGGGGGCTTTTCGTGCGGGGGCTTTTCGTGCGGGGGCTTTTCGTGCGGGGGCTTTTCGTGCGGGGGCCACTCGCGCGGGAGCCCGTCGCGGGGGAGCCGGTCGGGCGAAGGCCGCTCGGGTCCTCGCCGGCCCGGCCGCCGGGGCCGCGCGCGGCGGAGGCGCGCGGCTCAGCCCGGGCGCGGTCCGCGCGGCGCCGCGGGGGACCGGCGCGGCCGCTTCGACCGCGTCGGCCGCTTCGGGTGCGCCCGCTCCTTCGCGCTCTCCTTCGCGTCCTGCGTCCGGTCCTTCCCGTGGTCGTCCGGGGAATCGGCCGCTGCGCCGCCCGCGTCGCCGTCCGCACGCGGCCGGTTGCGGCCCTTGCGTCCGGTGACCCGATGCCACAGCCCGTACCTCGCGATCCGGTTCCGCAGCTTCGTCTCGGTCCACTCGAGCTGCCGGGCCGCCTTGGACACGTTGCCGCCCGTCGTGGCGAGCGCCCACTCGATCTGCCGGATCTCGGCCTCCTCCGCGGTGATCCGCGGGCGCGGCGGTCCGGGAGCATCCGGGGCCGGGGAACCTGCCCGCGGCGGCGCGCCCGCGTCGCGATCGGGGTCTAGATGTCCGGGCAGGATCAACCGCGTGTCCGCGGCGAGGGCGGCATCCACGGCGAGGTCGAGCACGCTGAACAGCTGGCGGATGTTGCCGGGCCAGGGCCGGCGCCTCAGGGCCTCGAGCGCGTCCGCGGAGAGGACCCACCCGGGACTTCCGTGCTCCGCGGCGCGCACGCGAAGGAACGTTGCCGCGAGCTCTGGGAGATCCTCGATGCGCTCTTCGAGCGACGGGATCCGCAGGGTCACGCCGGCGATCCGGTAGTAGACGTCCTCCCGGAAGGTCCCCGCCGCCACCTTCGCTTCGAGATCCGCATTCGTGGCCAGGATCAGCAGCCCCGTGAACTTCCGCTCCGCCGCGGAGCCGATGCGGTGGAAGGCGAGGCGGTCCAGGAAGTCGAGGAGGGTCGATTGCAGTTCGAGCGGGAGATCCCCGATCTCGTTGAGGAACAGGGTCCCGTTCTCGGCGAGCTCCGCGCGTCCGGCCCGGGCGCCGACGTCGGTGGCCGCTCCCTTCTCCACGCCGAAGAGCTCCGCGGTGAAGATGTGGCTGGCCCCGTCGGCCGTCACGGCGACGGGGTGCAGGCCCCCGGCGAGGCCCGAGATGCCGTGCAGGACGCGCGCGAAGTGATCCTTGCCGCACCCGGTGGGCCCCGTGAGCAGGATGATCCGGCCGGGTTTCGCCGCCTGTCTCCCGCGGCGCAGCAGCGCCCGCATCCTCGGGCTGCGGCCGATGACCGTCACGCCGGCCAGGTCGTCCGGAAGGACCACGTCCTCCCCCTCGACCTCGGCGCGGAGATGACGGATGCCGCGTTCCTGGACCTCTAGCCGCTGGGCGACCCGGATGCACGTGGCCGCCAGCTCGGCCAGGAAGCGCAGCACCGCCACGCTCTCCGGCCCGAACAGGCCGGGCAGCGTGCGGTGATCGGCGTACAGCGCCCCGATCGTCTCCCCGTCCGCCCGCAGGGGGATCGCGGCCAGGGAGCGGATGCGCAGGGTGCGCACGCTCTCCTTCGCGTTGAGCCGCGGATCGTCGAGCGCGTCGTTGCTGACGATCGGCTCGCCCCGCGTCCGCGCGGCCTCGACCGTGGACCAACTGATGGCCATCGCGTCCTTGCTGGACTGCGCGTCCATCAGCCGGC
The DNA here is from genome assembly GCA_964471155.1 of uncultured Gemmatimonadota bacterium. Classification (GTDB taxonomy): domain Bacteria; phylum ARS69; class ARS69; order ARS69; family ARS69; genus CAYYFX01. The sequence continues at coordinate 29,987 of CAYYFX010000027.1, forward strand.
TGGCCCTCGGCTCCAGCCTCCCGGTCCGCACGTCGAGGAGCGCGATGAACACGCGCTCGGTGCCGAGGTGGGAGTTCACGGCATCGACCACCCGGTTCAGGACGTGGTCCATGCTGCCCGGCGCGAGGAAGCGGCGCAGCATCGAGGCCGCGTCCGCGAACAGCCGCGCGGCCGCCTCGCGGGCGAACTCCCCCTCGGCCGTCCCCGGCGGCGGGGGCGGCGGCACGAGGCCCAGCCAGCGGTACAGCGCGCTCCCGGTCTCGTGGGCGGAGCGCGCCGCGTCGCCGCGCCCGAGGCGCGCCCACACGCGACCCTGCGCGAAGAGCGTGTCGCCGCGCCGCCTCTCCGACTGCAGGGCCGCGAAGATCTCGTAGGCGCGCGCCAGCTCGTCGCGCGCCTCGTCCAGGCGGCCGGCGGCCAGCGCGACGTCCGCCGCCGTCCGGCGCACGAGCCCCTCCCAGAAGGGGGACCGCGACCGCACCTGCAGCCGCGCCGCCGCCGCCAGCGCGGCGCGGGCGCCGTCGTGGTCGCCGGCGGCGGCCCGCGCCGACGCGCGCGCCAGCTCCACCCGGAAGCCCGCCACCGGTTGCCGTCGCTCGGCGGCGACCTGCGCCGCCCGGTCGAGCGTGACCAGCGCGTCCGCGAGCCGGCCCTGCCCGTGCTGCGCCGCGCCGATCAGGAACAGGCACTTCGCCACGCCCCAGTGGTTCGCGTGCGCCTCCGCCTCCCGCAGGGCGCGGGTCGCCGTCGCCTCCGCGTCGTCGAAGCGCCCCGCCTCCAGCTCCACCAGCCCCTTGAGGCAGTCGTGCGAGACCGTGACCTGGGGGTCCCCGGTCTCGCGGCCGAGGGCGGCCGCCGCCTCCGCGCGCCGCACGGCCTCCTCGATCCTCCCGCGGTGCAGTGCGAGCCGCGCGCGGCCGTACTCGTAGAAGGAGCGCTGCCGCGGATCGGCGTCCGCGCGGCAGATCGCGTCCGCGCGGTCGAGCGCGTCGCTCGCCCCGTCCCAGCGCCCGAGCTCGGTGAGCACGTGCGCCAGGTTCCGGAAGGAGCGCGCGGACTCCGCGTACCGGTGACGCCGCAGGTACTCCTCCGCGGCGCGGCGGTGCAGCGTCGCGGCCAGGTCGGTCTCGAGCAGGTACCAGTGGCACACCGCCTGGTGGCCCCAGGCCGACGGGACGAAGTCGCGGGCTCCGGCCGCCACGCAGTGCCGCTCGGCGGAGCGGTGCCACTCCAGGGCGTGCGCGAAGTTGCCGCGTCGCCACTCGACCCCGCCGAGCCCGATCTCCGCGAAGCCGGTCAGGGCGACGAGTCCCGCGTCGCGCGCGATGTCGCGGGCGCGGGTCAGCGCCCCGATGGCCGCGTCCCAGTGTCCGAGGTGCGTCTCGGCGAGTCCGGACTCGCGCCAGGCCATCGCGGCGAAGGCGGGATCCGCGGCCAACGCGTCGAGCCGGAGGACCTCCTGCAGCACGTCGATCGCCTCGTCCGCACGTGACGTGAGCCGGAGCCCGCGGGCCAGGAGCACCTGGACGCGGAGGCGATCCGGCGGCGACCGACGTCCCGGCCGCGGGAGGCCCGCGATCAGCTCGCGCGCCGTGTCGACGAGCGCGCCGTACCGCCCGATCACCTCGAGGGATCGGAGCCACGACACGGCGAAGGGCACGAGCGAGCGCGTGCCGCGCCGGCCGCGCAGGGCGAAGGCGGCGCGCCACAGCCGATCCGCTTCCCCGTGGGCGCCGGCGGCGGCCGCGGCGGCGGCCGCCGCCGCCAGCTTCGCCGCCGCGGCCGCCGGTCTCCCGCACCGCTCCAGGTGGTACGCGATCACCTCGTCCGGGACGGCCTCCGGCCGGCCCGCCAGCTCCGCGATGACCCGCGCGTGCCACGCCTTGCGGGCCGCGGGGCGGACGCGGGCGGCGAGGGCGCGCGCGAGTTCCGGGCGCACGAACCGGAAGTGCGGTGGCGCGGCCGGCGTCCGCGCGAGCAGCCCGTCGCGGCACGCCTCGGCCAGGAACGCGACGGGATCCGGCGCGCCGTCCTTCGCGAACGAGAGCAGGGACGGGTCGAACTCCGGGCCGAGGAGGGCCGCGGCCTCCAGCAGGGTCCGCCGTCCTCCCGTGTAACGCCGGAGGACGGGGGCGACGTCCCCGGATGCCGCCTCGAGGTGCCGGCGCTCGAGCGCACGGCCATCCAGGGCCCACTGGCGTCCGTCCCGCCGCAGGACGCCCTCGAGGAACAGGTGCACGAGCGCGCCGTGCACGAAGCCCGGCAACCCTCCGACCTCCCGCACGAGCCAGCGCGACAGCGCCTCGAGGGGCACGCGGTCCAGGGCCGTGCCGCCGGTGGAGTCCAGGTGCTGCTCGACGAG
>CAYYFX010000027.1:32448-39371 GCA_964471155.1 uncultured Gemmatimonadota bacterium
GCGGTCGCCGGATCCGGCTCCGTGTCCGGAGGGCCCTCCCGCGGTTCCCCGACGAGATCGACGACCGCGCCCGCGTGCCGCACGCGCCGGAGGATGGCCAGCGGCGCGCCCGGGACCTCGCGCGCGTCGGAGGTCACGACGGCAACGCCCTCGTGCTGCATCCGGCGCGCGAGCTCCTGCAGGAAGCGCGACTTCCCGGTGCCGGGCGCTCCCGTCACGAGCGTCACGCTTCCGGGACGCTCCTCGTCGAGCGCGGTCGCCAGCAACTCCTCCACGCCGACCGGATCGAGCGCCGGGCGGGGGGGGAGCGAACCCGCTTCCGGCGGCGGCTCGCGGCCGGCCAGCGGCGCCACGCGGCGCATGACCTCGCGGGACGACTGCGGGCGGCGCGACGGGTCCGGCTGCAGCAACGCGTCCACCAGGTCCGACCAGCGCGGGTCGCACGCGGGACGGCGTTCCCGCAGCCGCGGCGGGACCGCGGCGAGGTTCGTCAGGATCTCGTGCAGATCCGACTCGCCGAACGGCGCACGTCCCGCGAGCGTCGCGAAGATCGTGACGCCCAGCGCCCACAGGTCCGAGCGGAGATCCGCCGGCCAGCCGCCCAGCTGCTCCGGCGACCAGTACGCGGGCGTTCCCGTGACGCGTCCGTCGCGATCGCCCAGCCGCCGCGCATCGCCGAAGTCCGCGAGCAGCACGCGCTCCACGTCGCCGCCCGGGGACAGGGAAACGAGGAGGTTCCCCGGCTTCAGGTCGCCGTGGATGATGCCATGGGCGTGCGCGTGCTCGAGCGCGGACGCCGCCCCGAGCACGACGAGGGCGAGTGCCGCGTCGCCGCCGCGGGCGTGGACGTCGTACAGCCCGACGGCGTCGATCCACGGCATGTCGTACCGGAGGAGCCCGTCCGCGCCGCGGCGGAGGTTCTCGACCGGCAGGATGTGCGGATGGCCCCCGCGCAGGCCGAGCCGCTCGTGGTGCGCGAACTCCCGGCGGAAGGCCAGCTCGGCCGCCGCGTCCCCGCGGCAGATCTTGACCGCGAGCCGCTCGCCCGTCCCGCGACGCCGCGCCCGCCAGACCTCGCCGGCGCCGCCACGGCCCAGGAGCGCCTCGGGCACGAGCCCTTCGGAGTGGAACGCGGAGCGGACGGAGGATTGCACGATCGATGACGATAGCATCCGCGTCACGACGGGATCAATGCCGCGTCGCAACCGGGGCGCGCCCCGGATCGAAGTCGACGTCGGTCAGGACGGGACGCGGCGGCGGGGGCGGAAGGGAGTCCGCCGCGGCCTCGAAGCGTCCGAGGTACGCACGCTGGCGGGGATCCGTCTCCACGGCGCGGGCCCAGACGGCGCGGGCCTCGGCATGCGCGCCGCGCCGCCACAGCAGGATGCCGTGGTTCACGAGGATCCGGCCTCCCGCGGAGGGGCCGAGCGCCGGCACACCGGACACGGCGGCGGCCGACTCGCGCTCCGCATCCCCGGCGCGCCCCGCGGTCGCGAGACGGCGCGCGCGCAGCGCATGCAACACGGTCCAATCCGGCTCGCGCGCCGCGATCTCCGCCAGGAGCGAGTCGGCCCGCGCCGCGTCGCCCGCCGAGAGCGCGCGGTCCGCGAGATGCGCGCGCGCGACGAGGGTGGCCGGGTCGCGCACCCGTGCCTCCTCCAGCAGTTCGAGCGAGCGCCCGGCGTCGCCCTCGCGTTCGTGCCGCATGCCCAGCGCCTCGTGGGCGAACCCCGGGCCGGCCGCGCCCGCGGCGCGCACGGCCTCGGCCAGCGCCTGCCCGGCGCGCGCGTCGTCCCCGGCGGCGTCCGCCGCCCACGCGCTCCGGAGGGCGTGCGCGTACCCCGGGCCGGCCGGAGCGGTCGGCGTGGCGCGCCGCGCCCAGACCGTGTCGCGGACGGCGCCGGTCTCGCCGCGGTGGATCGTCCGGGGCGCATAGGCTTCGAGGAAGCCCGGCGACTCGAAGGCGGCGATCTCCCGGCGGGTCGTCGGAGCGCGGCCGCGGGCGAAGACGACCCACTCCGGAGGCGGGGCCGGCAGCGCGCCGTCCGCGCGCAGCGGGTGCACGGGACGTCCGGACAGGGCCGCGAGCGCGCCCGCGGCGCCGGCGGCGGCGGTCGCGTCCGCGCCGCCCTCGCGCCAAAGCAACACGCCGAGCTGCGCGTTGCGCACGGCCGCCGCCCGGAGTTCCCGTCCGCGCCGCTCCGTGTCGCCGAGTCCGAGCAGCAGCGCCAGCAGGGGCAGGAGGAACGCGAGCACGAGCACCCGCGGTCCTGCCGCGCCGCGCGTGGCGTGGTGCGCGGCGATCCGGGCCACCGTCGCGGCCACGGCCGGCGCGAACAGCGCGGTCGCGTCGGGGAAGCCTCCCGGCGGCGCGAGCGCGAACGCGGCGCCGAGGCCGACGAGCAGGGGCCCGACGGGGCGGGCCGCCGCCCGCGCCCTTCCGCGCCCGAACGCGGCCGCGAGCGGGAGGAGCAGGAGCCCGCCGGCCCAGGAGGATCGGAGCGCGCCCGCCGCGGAGGCCCAGGACTCCGGGCCGGGGCTCACGGCCTCGACGAGGTAGCGCACGGCCTCGTCGCGACCGCCCGCGGGGAGCGCGAGCGCCAGCGCGGCCAGGATCGCGGCGACCGCCGCGGGTGCCGCGAGACCGCGCCGCGCTCCGCCCATGGACACGTGCAGCGCCGCCGCGACCGGCAGCGCCCACGGGGAGGCGAGGACCGCGAGCCACGCGGGCCAGGTCGCACGGGACACGCCGTCCCCGCACCGCGCGCGCTCGAGCGCGACGAGGAGCAGCAGTCCGCCGAGCGCGGCATCGGGCCGGTGGGGGAACGACGCGGCGAGCCCGGGGGGAAGCAGCAGGAAGGAAACCCCGAGCAGCGCGACCGCCGTGCCGCTCTCGCGCAGGAGACCGCGCACGACCCACGCGGCGGCCGCCCCGCGCAGACCGGCGCCGGCGAGCGCCAGCTTGCGCTCCGGGTCGCCGGTGAGGGACGCGACGAGCGCGCTCGCGAGCGCGCCGAGAGGCGGCGCGTTCGTGCCGCCGGGAGGAACGATCCACGCGTCCAGCGATCCGCGGAGGAGGGAGTTCCCCGCGCGGACGAGGTGGAAGCCCTCGTCCGAGGTCATCGGCGATCCGATGCCGCGGAGCAGCCCGACGATCGCGGCGGCGCCGGCCAGCACCGCGCCGGGTGCGCGCGGCGGCGACGGCGCCGGCGTGTCGTGCGGTATCATGCCGGTCCCTTTCCTCCGTGGAGGCCGGCGTGGCGAACGAAGCACCGCGTCCGGGCGACCTCGCCCCGGACTTCCGACTCCCCTCCACCGAGGGGCGCGACATCACGCTCTCGGAGCATCGCGGCCGTGTCGTGGTGCTGTACTTCTACCCGAGGGACATGACCCCGGGCTGCACCACGGAAGCGTGCGACTTCCGCGACCGGTACGATGCGCTCCGCGCGGCGGGCGCCGTGCTGCTGGGCGTGAGCCCGGACCCCGTGACGGTGCACCAACGCTTCGCCGGGAAGCACGCGCTGCCGTTCCCCCTGCTCGCGGACGAGGCGCACGCGGCCCAGACCGCCTACGGCGTGCGGAAGGAGAAGAACATGTACGGCCGCACGGTTCTCGGCGTGGAGCGCAGCACCTTCCTGATCGATCCGGACGGGATCCTCCGGCGGGCGTGGCGGAAGGTCAAGGTGGCCGGACACGCGGAGGAGGTCCTGGAGGCGGTGCGCGCGTCGGCCTAGGGACCCGTCCGGGAACTCAGTCCGCGCTGCCGTTCAGGAGGGCGCGCTTGGCCAGCGCGAGCACGTCGCGCTCGCCGGCGTGGTGCAGCAGTCGTCCGGCCACCTCGAGGGGGAACCAGCGGACGGCGGCCACCTCGGCGTCGTGGTCGTCGGTGGATCCGTCGAGGAACTCGATGAGGAAGAAGTGCACGGTCTTCGCCACCGCGCGGCGGGCGCCGTCGTCGCTCCGGGCCTGGTACGTGTACTCGATCCGGTGGAGCTTGCGGCGGATCTCGCCCGACAGCCCCGTCTCCTCGCGCACCTCGCGCAGCGCGGCGTCCTCCAGCGTCTCCGCGGGCTCGACGCGGCCCTTGGGCAGGCACCACATCGGGCCGCGCGCGGTCTGCGTGAGCGCCACCTCGAATCCGGTCACGGAATGCCGGTAGACCACGCCCCCGGAGGAGATTTCGAGTTGCCGTTCCACCGGATTCTCCCGACCATGCGAGGAGTGCCAAGCCTCCCAGGACAGTAGCAGATCGGAAACTCGATGTCCTCCCTGCGGGACGTGCTACCCTGGGAGGTCGGAATGCCCCGGGAGGATCGGACGAAGCGGAGGAAGGCTGAATGGACACTCGGGTACGGGGGACGCTCACGAAGCGTCTGGCGCGGATCGCCGGCAAGGTCATCCGGTCGTCCGATCTCCTGGACGACGGCCGGATCGCCATGGCGCCGCGTGTCGCGGTGAAGGTGCCGGACTGCGAGAACTGCCCGGACCGGTGCTGCGTGCACAAGGAGCCGGACTCCGGCATCCTCCTGTCGCTGCGGGACGTGGCCCATCTCGTGGACTCGGGCCTCGGCCACCTGATCGTGGGGAGGTTCACGTTCCGCCGGGACCGGAAGGGGCGCATCACCGAGGACGTGGAGGAGATGCCGCGCCTCGCGAAGCAGCCGGACGGGAACTGCCATTTCTACGACGAGGCCACCGGCCGCTGCACGGGGTACGGCACCCGCCCCACGATCTGCCGCCGGTATCCGTACGAGGTGGCCTACCGGCCGGGCAGCGGGAAGCCCTTCGCGCGGTTCATCCCGTGGGCCACGTGCCCCACGATCCGCGTGGAGCGGGGCGACGCCTCCGTGGCGCAGATGACGAAGGACGCCGTCTTCGACGAGAACATCGCGTTCGAGGACGCCATGCTGATCCCGGACTCCCTCGAGGACCTGCGGCGCGCGGGCTTCGATCCGTGGCTGCCGCCGCCCGAGGAGTGTCCCGGATACGTCGCGCCGCGGCGTCCCGCGCGGCGTCCGGCGCGCGCTGCGACCGCGCGCGCCGGGCGATCCCCGGAGCCCGCCGGAGCGCGCCGTCGATGAGATCCGTGCGCCTCGCGGGTCGCCGGTCGCTTCGCGCCGCCGCGGTCCTGGTCGCCGCCGGCGCGCTCGGCGCGGCCCCGGCGCGGGCGGAGCGGGACGTGGACGGGCTCGAGGAACTCCTGCCGCATGCGGAGAGCGCGCTCGAGTGGGAGCGCCTCGCCGCGCGCGGCCAGGCGCCGTCGCGCCCGGGACTCCGGGCGGACGCGCCGCCGGCGGCCCCCATCCGCAACTGCGCCGAGTGGGAGCCCATGACCGGCGTGCTGATCCGCTTCCCGCTCGGGCTGCCCTACGCGCTGCTGCGGGACCTGGACGACGTGCTCACGCTGCACGTCGTGGTGTCCTCCGCCATGCTGGGCAACGCGCGGGTCAACCTCGCCGGGAACGGCGTGGACACGTCGCGCGTGGAGTTCCTGGTGCGTCCGAACGACTCCATCTGGACCCGGGACTACGGGCCGTGGTTCGTGTTCGACGGCGGCGGCGACCTCGTGATCGTGGACCACGTGTACAACCGCCCCGCGCGCCCGAACGACGACCTGATCCCGGTGCACCTCGGCTCCGCGCTCGGCATCCCCGTCGTGCAGCACGACATGTGGCACACCGGGGGGAACTACATGACGGACGGCGCCGGCTGGAGCATGTCGACGGACCTGGTGTACGACGAGGCGCTCGTGGCGAACGGCATGGACCCGGGCGCGGTGGACGCGCTCATGGCGGACTACTACGGGATCCAGTCCTACGACGTAATGGACGACATCGAGTCCGGCGGCATCCACCACATCGACACCTGGGGGAAGTTCCTCGACGAGGAGACGATCCTGATCAAGCGCGTGTGGCCGGGGCACCACACCTGGGCCGCGCTGGAGCAGCGCGCCACCCTCATCGCGTCGCTGCCCGCGTCCACCGGACGGAACTTCCGCGTGTTCCGCGTGGATTGCCAGGACATCGGCGGCGGCGTGCCCGCCTCCTACACGAACAGCCTGCTCGCGAACGGCGTGGTGTACATGCCCGCCTTCAACAGCGCGGCGAACGACTCCGCCGCCGCGAACGCGTACCGGGCGGCCATGCCCGGCTGGACCGTCCGCGCGTACGCCTACGGCGGCTGGCTCACGGACGACGCGCTGCACTGCCGCACGAAGGGCGTGCCGGACGCGGGCATGCTGCGCGTGGCGCACGTGCCGCAGCGGGACGAGACCACGGGGCCGCTGCCCGTCACCGCCTTCGTCGACGACCGCTCCGGGGCCGGACTGGAGTCGGTGGACCTGCACTGGCGCTTCGACGGCGGCCCGTGGAACCAGGCCGCCATGACCCCCGCGGGCGGCGACGACTGGACGGCGGCCATCCCCTCGCCGCCGACCGACGGCGTGTGCGACTACTACGTGCTCGCGCGCGACCTGACCGGCCGGGAGGAGGGCTCGCCGCGCACGGCGCCCGCGGGGTGGCACACGTTCCCGATCCTGGCGAACCCGGCGAGCTCGGCGGGGACGCCGGTGGCGGCCCCCGTCGCGCCCCCGCTCGCCGCGCCGAACCCGTTCCGGAACGCCACGCGGTTCTCCTTCGAGCTGGCGCTTCCCGGGCACGTGCACCTCGCCGTGCACGACGTGGCGGGGCGCCGCGTGCGCCTGCTGCAGGACGGGGAGCGCGGCGCGGGGCGGCAGTCCGTCGACTGGGACGGCCGCGACGATGCGGGGCGTGCGGTCGCGGCGGGCGTGTACTACTTCCGCCTGCGCGCGGCGGGACTCGGGTACACGCGGCCCGTCGTGGTCGCGGGGGGGGGGCGGAGAGCCCGCCGGCCGAGGGGCCGGCCCCGGCGGCCGGCGCCCCCCCCCCCGGCCCCCCCGCGGC
>CAYYFX010000027.1:39381-40363 GCA_964471155.1 uncultured Gemmatimonadota bacterium
GGACCCCGCGGCCCGGCGTGGGCGCCCGCGTCGCCCCCAGCCCCAGGCGGCCTTGGTGCCGGCCCCGGGGGCCGCCGCCACCGCGGTCGGCACCTGCGTGGCGGTCACGAGCAGGTCGTCCACGTTGAACTCGCCGTCGTCGTCCTCGTCCGCCTGCTGCCCGAACCAGATCGCGCCGATCCCGTAGGGGGAGCCGTAGCTCTCGCCGGTGAGCAGCGGAACGCCGTCGAACACCACGGAGCTGGTGCCCGCGTCGAGGTCGAACTCCAGCACCAGGGTGTAGTCCCGATCGGTCTCGTAGGTGCCGATGGCCGTGGGCGTCGGCGTGTCGTGATCCGTGTACCAGATGTTCGAGGACGATCCGAAGGACAGGTCCAGGAACTTGTGCGAGTTCGCGCGCCGCTCGCGCACGCGGAACATGTAGTCCTCGTACGCCTGGAAGTGCACGGTGCACGAGATCACGAGGACGCCGTGGTCGATGATCCAGTCGTGCAGGAAGCCGAACCGCACGTAGCCGGCCTCGGACAGGTCCGCGTCGTTGATCTTGAGGTTCGGCGTGGGCAGCGGCAGGTCCTGGATGACCGCGGAGATCGTGGAACTGACCAGCATCGGTTCGCCGACGGCCGCCCCGCCGGTGCCGACGGGGAGCCCGACGATCTTGTCGTCGAAGTCCGCCGCCAGGATGGTCTCGGCGCCGCGCGCGGCGGGGGCGAGGACGCAGGCGGCGGCGGCGACGGCGAGGGCGGAAGAGGGCAGGGGTCGCATGGGATTCCCTCGTGGCGGCGAAGTTCCCGCAGGCGGGGGGACTATAGACCGCGAGCGAGCGGAGCGGCCACGGCGCCGCCGCGGGGTCGGGGCGAACCGGACCGCATCGGGGACGACCCGGCTTCCGGCGACGCCGATCGTCTCCTACGATGCGCGCACCCCGGTCCCGGAGGCGCCTCGTGCCGCTGCTCGCCCGCGTGGTTCCCGTCCTCTGCGC
>CAYYFX010000028.1:0-39572 GCA_964471155.1 uncultured Gemmatimonadota bacterium
GGCAGCGCCGCGCGTCCGGCCGCGCGCGCCGCCGCGGCCACGACCGGCGCCAGCACCCAGGGCAGCGCGTGGTACTGCCAGTGGTCGGCGACGTTCGACCAGCGGCGATAGTACGTGTCGACGAGGCCGAGGATCGGTCCGAGCAGCACCACGTACGCGGCGGCCGCCGCGAACGGCGCACGCCCGATGCGGCCGCGCAGCGCGAAGAGCGCGGCCAGGACCACGGCGACGAGCCCGAACGAGAGCCACGCGCCGTCGCCCCCGCCCTGCGGCCGCGCGTACACGATGGCGAGATCGAACGGCGCCACGGCCTTCGTCGCGTAGAACGCCACCGCGGCGCCCGCGTCCGCGACGCGCGCGGCGACGGAGCGCGCCGCCCCGGCCGCCGTCCCGATCGCGCCCTCGACCTGGAAGCGCCACGTGACCGCCGCCGCGGCCGCGGAGAGGAGCGCCATCGGCACGAGACGCGCGGCCTCCCGCGCGACCGGACGCCCGCGCGCCCACGCCAGGAGGCCCAGCGCGACGGGCAGCCCCACCCCGGCGGACTTGGCGAGCAGCGACGCGCCGTGCAGCGCCGCGGCGAGCGCGCGCCGCCGCCCCGCGTCGCCGTCCCACGACCGGATCCACAGGAGCGCCGCCGCGGCGTGCAGCGGGAACGACAGCGTGTTCTTCAGCTCCGAGATCCACGCCACGGTGGCCACGTTGACCGGGTGCGCCGCCCACAGGGCCGCGACCCACCAGGCGCCCGGCACGGCGAGCGCCGCCAGCACGCGCGCGAGCACGATCGCGCCGGCGGCGTGCAGCGCCAGGTTCACCGCGTGGTAGCCGAAGGGCGACTCCCCGAAGAGCCGCCAGAGGATCCAGAACGAGTCCGACGTGAGCGGGTACCAGTCGAAGTGCGCGCCCTCGGTCCACGCGCGCCACCAGCCGTCCGCGCCCGTCGTGAGCGCGCTGTCCCACAGCCACAGGTGGTCGTCCCAAAGGAATCCGCCGGCCAGCGCCGGCAGGTTCGCGGCGAGCGCGAGGACCGCCAGCAGCAGGTCCCCCCGCGGGACGGATCGCGCCGGGGGCGTCGCGGCCTGCGCGTCGCCGCTCACGACCCGTCCCCGCGCGCGCCGCGCCGCGGCCACCCCAGGAGCCCCAGCAGCGCCGCCGCCGCGACGACGCTCACGCCGGTCGCCGCCGCGAACCCCGGAACGCGATAGACCATCCGGATCCGGTGCTCGCCGGGGCCGAGGGGCACGGCGCGCAGGCAGCGGTTCGCCGGCAGGATCTCGTAACGCGGCTGCGCGCTGCCCGGCAGCGCCTCGGCCACCCACAGCGGATGGTACGCGTCCGTCACGAGCAGGAGCGCCGGCGCCGGCACGGATGCCGACACCACCAACTCCCCGTTCCCCTCGGCGACGACCGACGCCGTCCCGGCCGCGCCCCCCGGTTGCGGCGCGGGCTCCGGCATCGCCTCGAGCAGCACCGAAGTCGTCGCGTCGAAGGTGGGATCCGCCAGGCGTGCGAGCGCCGCATCGCGATCCGGGATCACCTCGAACCGCTCCCGCAACGACACCGGGGCGAGCGGGGCGAGCGGGAAATCCTCCGCCCGCAGCCGCCCCTCCTCGAGGAAGACCACGGTGCCCAGACGGAACATCGTGAACAGGTCGGGCGCCGACTCGAAGCGGGAGTGCTGCGCGAGCGCGTCCACGGACCGGCCCTGCGAGAATTGCAGCAGCTCCGCGGTGCGCCGCGGCACGCCCGGATCGTAGCCGCCCACCTCGCGTGCGCCGATCGTCATGGCCGCGTTCGGGAGGAGGACGTTGAGGATGCGGCCGGTCCGGTCCTGCTCGGCGAGATGCGTCCGCACGGCGTCGAAGCGGAACGGCGCCGGATCGAAGCCCACGGCGAGCGGCGCCGCGAACGCGGCCAGCTCCGCGACGCCGATCCCGGCGAGCACCGCGGCGCCGAGGCCCGGCCGGCGGCGCGCGAGAACGAGGAGGCCCGCGGCCAGTCCCAGCGCCGCTCCCGCCCCCAGAAGCTGCCGGGCGCCCGCCGCCGCCGCGTGCGGCGCGAATCCCGGATCCCGCCACGTCGCCTCCGGAAGCCACGTCTCCCCGCGGGCCGCGGCCTTCGCCTGCACGCTCTCGACGAACCCGGCGACCCGCGCGGCGCCGGCGTCGCCGCCGGCGAGGACGGCGCCCGCGCCCGCGACGAGCAGCGCGGCGACGGCGACGCCTACCGTCATGCGGAGGGACACCGCGCCGGCGCGGACGCGCTCCACCCCTTCCGCCGCGAGCAGCGCCGCGAAGAACGCCAGCGGCAGCGAGAACTTGGACCAGCCGCGGATGCGGTCGAATCCTGCCCCCAGCGCGTGCAGCGGGGCGAAGAGCGGTCCGTTCGCGCCGAGCGCCAGGACGAGCAGCGCCGCCGCCACCGCGGCGATGGGCCCCGTCCCGCGACCGCGCCGGGCGACGCCCAGGACGACGAGCGGCAACGTCACGACGCCCAGGAACAGCGACATCTCCCAGAAGTACGCACGGCCCCAGTACGGCGCGACCGGTCCGCCCCCGAAGAACCCCGGGGCGACGAGCGTGAGCAGGTTCTCGACCGGCAGCGAGAACAGCGCCGCCTGCTCCGCGGAGAGACGGCCACGGACGCCGTACGGCGCCTCGACCACCGCCGGCCAGACCTGCACGGCGGCCAGGGCGAGTCCCAGGACGGCCGCGCCGGCCAGACCGGGGACGCACGAACGCCATGGCCCGCGCGGCAGGCGGATCGCCGCCCAGAGGAGGGCGGCCACCGCCGCGTGGAAGACCGTCTGCGGGTGACCCGCCAGGAGGCCCAGGCCCAACGCGAGCCCCGCGACGCCCGCCGCGCGGCGCCCGCCGCCATCCAGCAGGGCGTCCGTCGCGGCCAGGGCCAGGATCGTCCACGGATAGGCCCACAGGAGCGTGAGGTGACCGCCCCACACGTGCGGGAACAGGGGTCCTCCCAGCGCCACCACGCTGCCGGCGAGCGCGGCCGCGGCTGCCCCGGCGCCGCGCCGCACCACCACGCCCATCGCGAACGCACCGGCCAGGAACAGGTGCAGCACGATCGACAGGTTGAGGGCCTCGTTCCCGGGGAGCGCCAGGAACAGCAGCGTGCCCGGATAGAAGACCGCGGACTGGAACCCGCCCACGAACGGGATGCCCGCGAAGATGTGCGGGTTCCAGAACGGGATCTCGCCCGTGGCCAGCGACCGCGCCACGAAGGCCGTGGTGTGCAGGAAGTAGTGCGCCCCGTCGTTCGACGCTTCCGAGAGGACGAGCGGCGTCGGGGCGAGGAGCACGGGCGCGGCCAGCGCCACGATCAGCGCGAGGAGGCCGAGCGCGGGACCCCAGAAGGACGGGCGGAGGAACGGGCCGGACGGGCGCATCGGAGCATCGTCGACGCGCCGCCCGGCCATGTCAAACGAGGATCCCGGGGCGCGGGCGGCAGGTCAGGTCGTCTCGCCCGCGGTCTCCGGGGCGTCCCCCGGGCGGCCCGGGGCACCGGACTTCCGCGCGGTCTCCCGCTCCGTCGCCGCCCGTTCCGCAGCCGCCCGCCCGGCGGCGGCGATCTCGTCGGCCTCCCCCGCGTGCTCGTGGTGGTACATGGCCTCGGGCATCTTCCCCGTGATCCAGGCCGGGTTGCCCGGGTACACCGAGGGGCTGAACACCGTGGAGTACAGGTGCCACACCGCGATGGCGAGCGTGGCCAGGACCGCCTCGTAGAAGTGGATCACGAGCGCGACCTCGAGGAACCCCTTCGGCACCCACTGCACGAGGATGTTGTCGAACCACAGCGCCGCGCCGGTGATGAACATCACCACCGCGCCCCAGATCAGCGCCCAGTACTCGGCCTTCTCCACGTAGCCGAAGCGGCCGAAGCGCGCCCGTCGCTCGTGACGGCCGAGATTGTAACCGACCATGGTCCCCAGCTCGGCGAGATCCCGCTTCCCGGGCAGCATGTCGCGCAGGAAGCGCCGCCCGTCCGGGGAGCGCAGGTACACCAGGTGCCAGATGCAGCTCAGCGTGAACAGCACCGCGGCCACGCGATGCGCGATGCCGCGCATGCGCGAGCCGCCGTCCCACCCGAACAGCGTCTGGAACAGCCAGGTGTCCGCGTACCGCAGCGCGAAGCCCGTGATCACCAGCGCCACGAACGTGATCGCGAGCAGCCAGTGCTGCGCGATGGCGTTCGTCGTCATCCGCGGCACCTGCGGGCCGTTGCGCTGGTTCCGGACCTGCCGGATGAAATCCAGGGTCACGTACGCCAGCATGCCGCCGATGATCACGAAGATCAGGAACCGGTAGATCGACGTCACCAGGAGCGCGGCCGTGGTGCGCTCTCCGGGGTTCGTCTCGTGGATCTTCGTGGTGGCGAGCGCCGCGTCGATGCCGGGGTGGCAGCCGCCGCAGGTCTGCGGCAGGTTCGAGACGTGGATCGTGGACCGCGGATCCGTGCTGGGCAGGATCCGGTGACCGCCGTGGCAGGACGCGCAGTTGGCCACGCGGGTGTCCCCGGCCTTGCTCTTGAGGCCGTGGTACGAGTCCACGAACGACGCCAGGCGCCCGGCCGGCAGGCCGTACTTCTCGTTGAGGAACGCGGACTCGTGGCACGGCGCGCACGTCGCCTCCGCCACGAGCGCCGGGCTCACGCGCGCGCGGGGGTCGTCGTGCCGCAGGATGCCGTGCTCGCCGTGGCACGTGGTGCACACCGGCGTGTCGGTCTCGCCGCGCGCGGCCAGCTGCCCGTGGACGCCCTCCCAGTACTCCCGGGCGATCGTCTCGTGGCACTTGCCGCAGGTGTTCGGGATGTTGAAGTGGTTGATCGTGGAGGTCGGGTCGCCGGGGCCGTGGATCTTGTGGGCGGTGCCCTCGGTCGAGTGGCAGTCGTTGCACGTGGCCGCGAACGTCACCGAGCCTCCCAGCGTGGCCTGGCCGTGCACGCTGGTCTCGTACACCTCGACCGGGCGCTTCAGCTTGATGTCGTGGGCCTTCGCCAGGTCCGTGTCCCGGTGGCAGCGACCGCAGGTGTCCGGCAGGTGCTGCGGGTGGACGAGGGACTGCGGGTCCGACGACGGCCGGATCTGGTGCGAACCGTGGCAGGCGGCGCAGTCCGGGATGTCCGGGTCCGCGCCCACGGCGACGCGCCCGTGCTTGGTGTAGGCCGCGGCCTCGTCCTCGTGGCACGTGCCGCAGTTGACCGCCGGGAGCACCTCGTCGTGCGGGAGCTCCGCGATGCCCTCGTGGCAGTCCAGGCAGTCGAAGCCGTCGTGGACGGAATCGTGCAGGGCGTCCGCCGGCACCAGGGGCATGTCCTCGTCCCCCTCGGCGTGGCACTCCAGGCACTCGGCCGACGTGGGCAGCTGCGCCCCCGCCGGAGCCGCCAGGACCCAGACACCCGCGAGGACTGCCGGAATCGCCCAACCGAGGCCACGCATCGCCACTGCTCCCTTCCCGAATCGCCGCCAAGAGGGTTCATCTTACCCCATGGCTGCCGTATATTACGGGACTCGCAAGTCGTGAACCAGACCCGGAGGGATTCGACGGCATGTGGAAGCCGAAGGAAGCGCTGACCTGGCTGCGGGAGATCTCGCTCGACCCGATCGGAGGCCTGGGCGTGCTGCTGGCCACCCTGGGCGGCGTCCTGTTCGTGGTGTTCCTGGCGCTCACCCTGGCGGGGTTCCCGTTCTCGCCGTACGTCGGGATCTTCATCTTCGTCGTGCTCCCCGGCGTCCTCACCGTCGGGCTCCTGCTGCTGCCGATCGCACACTTCCGGCTGTCGAAGCAGCGCCGCGGCGGCCGGCTCCCCGCGTTCGACTTCGAGAACCCCCGGCACCTGCGCCGCCTGGGGATCTTCGCGGGGATGACCGTCGTCAACGTGGTCCTCTTCGGCTTCGCCGGGTACGGCGCGTACCACGTCTCCGAGACGAACGAGTTCTGCGGGCTGGTGTGCCACCAGGTGATGAAGCCGGAGTGGACCGCCTACCAGGACTCGCCCCACTCCCGCGTGAAGTGCGTGGAGTGCCACATCGGCTCGGGCGCGGACTGGTACGTGCGCTCGAAGCTGTCGGGGGCGCGGCAGGTCGTCGCGGCGATCACCGGGAGCTACCACCGCCCCATCGACACGCCCATCGAGAACCTCCGTCCCGCCCGCGGCACCTGCGAACAGTGCCACTGGCCGGAGAAGTTCCACGGCGACATGCTCGACGTGCGGCACAAGTTCGCCGAGGACCGCGACAACACCCGCAAGACCACGGTGCTCGTCCTGAAGATCGGCGGCGGCGAGCGGCACGGCGGGCGCGGGATCCACTGGCACACGGACCCCGACAACGTCGTGGAGTACGTGGCGGTGGACGACGACCGGCAGGAGATCCCCTACGTCCGGCTCACGCGCGCGGACGGGGAGGTCGTGGAGTGGTTCGCGGGCGACCCGGACGAGGTCCGCGCACGCATCGAGGGCCTCGCGCCGCGCACGATGGACTGCATGGACTGCCACAACCGCCCCACGCACGCGTTCGAGCTGCCTGAGGAGGCGGTGGACCACGCGCTGGACGCCGGCCGCCTCGACGCCGGCATCCCGTTCCTGAAGCGCGAGGCCGTGCGGGCGCTGCGATCGGACGTCGCCGCCGGCGCCGACCTGACCGCGGCGATGCGCGCGGCGCTCGCGGAGTTCTACGAGGTCGACCCGGAGATGGCCGCGCTCGTGTCCGCGGAGGCGCTGGATGCCACGGCGGCGCGGCTCGCCGCCATCCGCGAGCGCAACGTGTTCCCCGAGATGGAGATCACGTGGGGCACGTACCCCAAGTTCCTCGGGCACGGCGGCTCGGACCTCGAGGGCGGCTGCTTCCGGTGCCACGACGGCGGGCACGAGACGGTGGACGGCGGGACGATCGTCGACGACTGCGAGGCCTGCCACGCGATCGTGGCCGACGAGGAGACCGACCCGGCCGTCCTCTCCACGCTGTACGGTTCCTAGGCCGGACGGCGCGGCGGCGGGGCGCACCTCGGCCCCGCCGCCCGCCGATCGTCAGGACCCGAAGCCCCGCTTCGGATCGTACTTCCTGCCGTCGTCGTGGCAGTCGCTGCAGGACGGGGACTTCCCGGCCCCGAAGCCGTCCTCATGGCAGTCGGAGCAGTCCATCTCCCCGTGCATGTCGTCCAGCTTCACGCCGGTGACGTCGTGGTCGAAGCCCGCGCCCCAGCCGCGCGGGTGGCAGGCCGCACAGCTCCGGTCCAGCTTGACCGGCGTGACCCACGAGGGGTGGCACGCGCGGCAGCCGAGGTCCTTGTGGTAGCGCTTGAGCGCCCACCCCGTCGTCTCGTGCCGGAAGAGATCCGCGTCCGCCCGCCCGTGGCAATGCGTGCAGTCGCCCTTGGCATGCGACGTGCCCTGGCTCTGCTGGTGGCAGCGGAAGCAGGCGTCGTGCAGGTCCACGTCGGCCAGGGAGCCCATGGGGTGCGGCGTGCGGTTCTGAACGTGGCACCCGGTGCAGCTCTGGTCCTCGTGGCACGACGTGCAGTCGGACTCGTACCGGTCCGAGTGGTTCTTGTGATGGAACGGGACCTTGTCCCCTTCGGCGTATTCCGTGTCGAACACGATGAGATCCTGGAGCTCGAGCCGCTCCCGCTTGCCGTGGAACGTGGCCGCCGGCGAGCCGCCCATCGCCTTGCGCGTGTGGCAGATCTCGCAGGACGTCTCGCCCTCCCACTCCCGGTGGCAGCCCAGGCACTGGCGGTGGTACGCCCCCTTCAGGCCGGGCTGGTCCGAGCTCTCGTGCGGCACGTCGGCGGGATGGCACGTGCGGCACGCCGGATGCTCCCCCCCTTCCGGCGTGTGGTGGTGGCACAGGGTGCAGTCCCCGCCGAACCTCGTCATGCCCGCGTGCGCCTCGTGATTGAAGCGCACCGGGTCGTAGATCTTCTCCAGCTCGTCCAGGATCACGACGGTCGGTCCGTGCGGCGGCTTCGCCGCCTTCTTCGGCCGCGGGCACCCCTTCAGGCAGGGATCCGCCGCCGTGGGCGCCGGGCACGCGTGGCAGGTCTTGCAGTCCGTCCCGTCCCCCGGCTTCGCCTCCGCGCGATCCGCGCCGGCCGCGACTGCCAGGAGCACGAGCGCCGCGGCGGCGGCGCCGAGCACCCTCGTCCTCACGACGCCCCTCCCTTCGCCTCGTCCGCCGGGAGCACCGGGAAGCGCGTGACGATCACGCGGTACGCCAGCGCCAGCGTCGCGAACAGGCCCACGGTCACCGCGATCTCGCCGAGGTGCGGGAAGTACGGGTGCGTGGCGTAGGGCGGCCGGTACGACACGAGGAACACGTTGATCCGGTTCAGCACGACGCCGCCGAGGATCAGCAGCACCGCGGCCAGCAGCATCCGCGGCGATTCGCGCCGCTTCGCGGAGTGCAGGATCCAGCCCGGCACGATCACGCCCAGCACCAGCTCGGTGAGGAGCGCCCGCGACGCGACGTCGAACGCGAAGAGCGCGCCGATCTGGTCGCGGATGAACAGGTCCGCCACCTTCGCCACGAGGTACAGCCCCAGGAACGCGGGCACGATGCGGGCGAGCTTCGCGAGCAGCGGCGTCTCCGGGTGCCGGCCGAAGGCGCGCGCCGACAGCAGGGACTCCAGGATGACGACGGGGTACCCCACCATGATGGCCGACATGAGGAAGAACAGCGGCAGCACCGGCGTATACCACAGCGGATCGACCTTCGTGGGCGCCAGGAGCATCAGCGCCCCCAGCGAGGACTGGTGCAGGCAGGACAGCACCACGCCGGCCACGAGCAGGAACGGCATGGCCCTGCGCAGCACGACGTCCAGCCCGGTCAGGAACCGCTCGGTGGGCTGCTGCAGCGAACGGAGCCGCCCGCCGAAGCGGACGTGGCCGCGGACGCGCTCCAGCACGACCGGGAGGAACTCGAGGTACAGCACGGTGAGGTACGCCATCACGCACAGGCCCACCTCGAACAGCACCGAGTGCCCGGACCACATCTCCGGCATCATCGGGTGCCAGATGCGGTACGGCCGCCCGAGGTCCACGATGAGCCCGAACACGACGAACGTGTAGCCCAGGAGCGCGGAGAGCAGCGCGGGCCGCGCAATGGGCTCGAAGTCGTCCCGGTGGAAGATGTGCGCGAGCGCCGCGGTCGTGAACCCGGCGGCGGAGAGGGCCACGCCCGCGGCCACGTCCACCGCGATCCAGATGCCCCAGGGGTACTGGTCGTCGAGGTTCGTCACCGTGGAGAGTCCCGTCACGAAGCGCGTCACGGTGACGAGCACCGCGGCGGCCGCGAGGAACAGCAGCGTGAGCATGCCTCGCGACAACCCCCGGGCGGCGGCGGCCACCGGCTCGCGCGGCGGCTCGTGGGCGTGGACCGTCCTCCCGGCGTCGTCGCGCCGCGCGAACAGCCACGAGATGCCGAAGAGCAGCGAGTACAGGCCCAGCGGCGGGACGAAGTTCTTGAAGATCGCGTGCTGCAGCGGCTCGGTCCGGGACGGCGCGGACCGCGCCGGCAGCACGGGCAGGCCGAGCTCCTCGAAGGGCCGGCCGGCCACGTACATCCAGGACGTGCCGCCCACCTCGTGCTCCCCGTACACGGCGGGCACGTACTTCTCCGGGTGCTTCCCCAGCCGTCCGTGCGCGAGCGCCAGCAGTTCCGAGCGCCGGCCGAACGTGAGGCACTGCGGCGGGCAGATCTCCACGCACGCCGGGACCGCGTTCCCGTCCTCCAGCACCCGGTTCTCGCACAGGGTGCACTTCCGGACGCGCGGCGTGAGCGGTTCCTCGTACTCGTACGCGGGGATCTGGAACGGGCACGCCACCATGCAGTAGCGGCAGCCGATGCAGCGATCCTCCTGGTAGACCACCGGGCCGCGCTCGTCCCGCTCCAGGGCCGACACGATGCACGCGGAGGCGCAGGCCGGCTCCAGGCAGTGCATGCACTGGACCTTGACCCAGGTGGGCTTCCCGCCGTCCTCGGACGGGTACTCGTTCACGACCGTGAAGTGCCCGTGGTCGGGACGCCTCGCCTCGGTGAAGACGGCGCGATCCTCGAACGTCGCGAGCGGCGCCTCGGGCAGGCCCTGCGCCTGGTTGCACGCCCACTCGCACTTCCGGCAGCCGATGCACAGCGTCAGGTCGCACAGGACGCCGAAGCCGTCGGTCGCCGGTGCGGGAACGGAGGAAGCCCGCGCCGTCCCCGCGGCGGAGAGCGTGCCGATCGCACCGCAGGTCCGGAAGAAGTCTCGTCGATCCATCGCACCCTCACTCCCCGGGGGCCGGGGTGGTTGACCCAATCTATTCAGGATCCCGCAGTCGTCCATTGTCGGGCGCCGAATTCCGGCCTCATAACGTGTTGGTGCGCAACGCGTTCTGCGATTCATGACTTTTTCAGGCCCTCGTGTCACGAAAACGTCACGCGCCCCCCTGTTGACGGATCGTGGAATCCACTATTTTGGGGAGCGGACCGATCGAGGTCACGAGGGCGCGAGAAAGGCGCCTGGGAGGGGGAGCGGATGGGAAGCCGGAGTGTCCTCGCCGTACGCCGGATGCGGATCCGTCGGACGCCGGGGGTGAGCGCGCCCGCTGCCCAGGGAGCACGGTCGGAGTTGCCGGATCTCCGCGTGCGACCGGTGGTGGCGGGCGCTTCCCGGCCCCCGCGCGCCCGCTCGGACCGCCGGCACCACCCTCCGCGGGTCGTCCGGCTGCGGGCGCGGAGCCCGTGGCACACCTGTCCCTTGCCCACATGCGACAAAAGGGGGAGGCTTCCGGTAGAACGTCGCGCAGGAGGAGCGGCCTCCGCCGACGTACGCAGGCGCGGAACGCCCGGTGACCAGCCGGGCCGAGATGATCTCGAAGGAGGGATCCCGATGAGAGGCACGTTCCTGTCCGTGACCGCCGTGATCGCGGCACTCGCGTTCGGGCTCGGCTCCGCGGCCCGCGCGGCCGAGGGGGCGGCGGCGGACCCGGTCGGCAAGTACGTCGGCGTGGCGAAGTGCAAGATGTGCCACAAGAAGCCCGAAGAGGGCGCGCAGTACGACATCTGGCTGAAGAGCGCGCACGCGAAGGCGTTCGAGACGCTCGCGTCCCCCGAGGCGAAGGCCGACGCGGCGAAGAAGGGCATCGCCGATCCGCAGAAGGATCCCAAGTGCCTCAAGTGCCACGCCACGGCGGCGGCCGTGATGGACGACCTCGCGAACCAGAAGATCGCCCTGGAAGAGGGCGTCTCCTGCGAGAGCTGCCACGGCCCGGGCAGCGGCTACTGGAAGAAGAAGGTGATGGAGGATCTCGTGGCGGGCACGGTGGACCCGAAGTCGGTGGGTCTCGTGGAGCCCACGGAGGCAGTCTGCAAGACCTGCCACACGCCCGAGGGGAACTCCTTCTACAAGGAGTTCGTGTTCGCGGAGGCGGTCAAGAAGATCGCCCACCCCATCCCGAAGGCCGGCAACTGATCCACGGCTCCAACGCACTCATGCGGGCCCGCGATCCCTGGATCGCGGGCCCGTCTTCTTCGGGAGCGCCGGTCCGGGGTCGCGAGCCCCGGATCGCGCCCCGCCTTCTTTGCGGGGGTCGGCGGCGTGAGCCCAAGACGCACGAAAGCCCCCGGGTTTCCCCGAGGGCTCGTGAATGGCGGGGCCGACGAGACTCGAACTCGCGACCTCCGGCGTGACAGGCCGGCGTTCTAACCGACTGAACTACGACCCCACCGATGGGCTCCGCGCGGCAGGCCGGCCCGCGGCGGACCTTCGGATCCGTCCCCGCGGGGGGTGGATGCGAAGCGCAGGGACACTACCAGAGACGCCGCCGTCCCGGCAACCCGATTCCGCCGCCGCGCTCGCGAACCGGGCTCACGAACCCGCCCCCCGCCCGGGCGGAAGGTCCGGCCCCTCGAGGCGCCGCAGCACGACTCCCGGGTAGTAGGCGGCGAGGATCTCCGGGAAGGACTGTCCCGCGCGGGACCGGGCCAGCGCGCCGACCTGGCACATCCCGACGCCGTGCCCGTTGCCGGACCCCACGGCGCGTACCTCGGCGACCCGCCCGCCGGCGCGGCGGACCTCCAGCGTGACCTTCGTGCTGCGCAGGATCCCGCCGCCGCTCCGCCGGAGAACCCAGCGGTTCCGGTCCCCGGGAATGCGCCAGGATCCCTGGGTGGTCTCCCACACCACCGCGACCAGCCGCCCGGAGGCGTCCGCCCCTTCGACCCGGACGTCCGTGAGGTCACCGCGGATGGACCCCGGCGGCAGGTCCAGCAGGGCCGGGCCGTGCTCGCGCAGCAGCGCCGCCAGCTTCGTCCCTTCCCAGCGCTCGGTCCACGCGAAGTGGTTCGAGTCCGCACACCATGCGCGGCCCGGCTCCCCGTCCGGCCCGCCGTACAACGGCTCGCTGGGCTCGCGGTGCGGCCAGGCCGAGCGGATGTCGGCGCGGTATCCGCCGCACGCGGCGGAGTAGTAGGTCTCGAGGAGCCCGTCGTCCGTGGCCAGCACGAGCCCCCGCGTCCCGCGGACGGCGGCGTCCGTGTGCGCCTCCTCGGCGCTCAGCCCCTCGTACACCTGGTCCTGCACGCTCGCGTACAGGTCGAAGGGCAAGGACGTGTACTGCCCGAGGCGCTTCACGGTGTAGGTGCGCGCGGCCACCGCCTGCGCGGCGACGGCCTGCTCCTCCCCCGGCTTGCGCCCGCCGATCTCCTTCGGCACGACGCCGCGCAGGTAGTCCTCCAGCGGCAGCACGTTGACCACGAACAGCGTGTCCGCCCGCGCGGTCAGTTCGATGCGGCCGCGGTACGCGCGCCCGTTGACGACCAGCGGGGAGCCGCGGCCCCCCTCGATCCGCACGAACGACGGACCGTCCTGGGTGAAGTTCCCGGCGAGCCCGAGGATGCGGTCGCCGGCCGCGCCCAACTCGAGGAACGAGCCCGACACGTCCCCCATCGCGTCCGGGGACGGACCCCACCGCAGTCCGCCGGACGTGGCCCGGAGGCGCACGGCGCTGCGGTCCCACGCCAGGCCGACGCGGACGAGCACCTCCCCGCCGAAGGGAGCGGAGCCGGACGGTCGTGCGGGGGGCTCCTCGGGCGGCGCGGGAGCCGGGCCGCCGTGCCGCGGCGGACCGGCGGCGCAGCCGGCGAGCAGCCCCGCGGCGGCCAGTCCGGCGAGGAGGCGGGCGGCGACGGGCGCCCGGCGGCGGTGCGACGGAGCGCCCATGCGATCAGACCGGGGCCGGCGTGACGACCCCGAGGACGACGGGCGCGCGCGCGCCGGTGGCGCCCGGGATGTTGCCGGGACGCCCGCAGATCGTCTCGCGGGCGAGCAGCGCGAAGGCGAGCGCCTCCTTCGCGTCCGAGGAGAAGCCCACCGTCTCCAGCGGCGCCACGGACAGCTCCTCCAGCTCGTCGCGCAGCCGCCGCATCAGCGTGTCGTTGTGCACGCCGCCGCCCGAGACCAGCATCTCCTTCACCTTCGTTCCCGGCAGCACGTACTCCTTCACGGACGCGGCCACGGAGATGGCCGTGAACTCCGTGAGCGTGGCCACGATGTCCTCGAGGTGCTCCCCGCGGCGCGCCCACTCGCCCAGCGTGAGCCCCACGAACTGCGCGCCGAACACCTCGCGCCCCGTGGACTTCGGCGGCTTCTCGTAGAAGTACGGATGCTCCAGGAAGCCGCCGAGGAGGTCCTCGTCGACCGTCCCCTGCGCCGCCATCTCGCCGCGCCGGTCGAAGCGGATGCGGCCCTCCGTGGCGTGCACCAGGAACTCGTCGATCAGGATGTTGCCCGGGCCGGTGTCGAACGCGTACACGCCGCCCGTGCCCCGCCCCTTCGGCAGCACCGTCACGTTCGCGATGCCCCCGAGGTTCAGGAGGATCCGCCCGTGCTCGGCGCTCCGCAGGAGGAGAGCGTCGAACAGCGGCACGAGCGGCGCGCCCTGGCCGCCCGCCGCCTGGTCCCCGCGCCGGAAGTCCGAGACCACCGGCGCCTTCACGACGGCCGCGATCCGCGACGGCTCCCCGATCTGCCAGGTCTCCCGCCGCTCCGGCGAGTGGAAGATGGTCTGCCCGTGCGAGGCCACGAGATCCACGGCCCCGGGCCCCAGCCCGGCCTCCATGAGGACCGCGCGGCCCGCCTCCGCGAACGCCTGACCCACCGCGTGGTCCAGCCGGGAGAGCCCATCGGCGCTGCGCACGTCGCCCGAGGCCACCGTCCGGATCTCCCGGCGCAGCTCGTCGGGATACGGCACGGTCCGGAACGCGAGCTGCCGGATCGTGGGGGCGTCGGGCGGCCCGCCGATGTCCGCCACGACGGCGTCCACGCCGTCCATGGACGTGCCGGACATCAACCCGAGGATCCGCAGCGTGGGCTTCGACGCGAGCGCGGCCAATCGGATCAACGGGGCTCTCCGGAAGCGAAGGACGGACCGGCCACGCGCCGGGCGACGAGGATCGTGACGAGGACGCCGCAACCGGTCAAGAGGAGTCCGAGCCCCGTGCGCAGGAGGAACAGGTGGCCCACCCCGAACAGGCACAGGTACAGCCCGCCGACCGCCGCCGCCCACAACCCGAGCCGATCCCGCAACGCGGGGCGCGCGCCGCCCGCCGCGGCCGCCGCGCCGCCCCATGCGCCGGGCGGGCGCACCCGCCGCACGAAGGCCTCCCGGTGCGCGGCGTCGTCGGGCGCGGTGCGCAGGGCCACGGTGAGCCACACGATGCCGGAGAGCGCCACGTTCAGCACGAAGATCTCGGCGCTGGGGAAGGTCCGGCCGAACCAGGCGCCGTGGTTCGCCAACTCCAGGAACGTCGCGACCGCCAGCGACGACACCATCGCGGCCAGCTCGGCCCACGCGTTGATGCGCCACCAGAACCAGCGCAGCAGGAACACCGGCCCCGCCCCGGCCACGAGTCGTAGCAGCAGCTCGAACAGGCCGCGGATGGAGTCGTTGAGGAGCGCGATCACCCCGCCGAGCGCCAGGAACACGAGCCCGGACAGGCGCGCCACCAGCACGCCCTCGCGCTCGCTCATGCGCGCGCCCCGCCACGGCTTCCACAGGTCCACGACGAAGTACGAGCTGGCCAGGTTCAGGTGCGTGTCGATGGTCGACATGAACGCGGCCAGCATGGCGGCCAGCATGAGTCCGAACCATCCGGGACCGAGGTACGTGGTCATCATGCGCGGGTACGCGGCGTTCGGATCCTCCAGCGTCGGGAAGGCCAGCAGGGACACGAGCGCCACGAGGAACCAGGGCCACGGCCGCAGCACGTAGTTCGCGAACGTGAACCAGAGCATGGCCAGGACGGAGTCCCGCTCCGTGCGGCACGCGGCCATCCGCTGGATCAGCACCCCGCCGCCGTCGGAGTACTTCCAGGACCACCACTGCACGAGGATGGCCACGAGGAAGCCCAGGAGCGCCGCCGAGAAGCCCGGGTCCGCGAAGCCCGCGCCGCCGAGGCCCAGGGGCGCCATCTCGGTGGCCGGGCGGCCGTTCGCGGCCGTCACCCCACGCAACGCCTCCGCCACGGCCGCGGGACCGCCGTGCGCACGCACGCAGGACACGGCCAGCACCACCGAGCCGGTCATGGCCACCGCGAACTGCAGGAGGTCCGTGACGACCACGCCCCACAGCCCGGAGAGCGTGGAGTACGTCGCCGCCACGACGAGCCCCGCCCCCACGCCCGCGGCCTTCGCCGGGATGGACAGGCCCAGGATCTCCACCCGCGGCGGCAGCCCGAACGACTCCACCACGATCGTGGCCATGGCCAGGATCACCCAGCCCATCACCACGGAGTTCGTGACGAAGGCGTAGAACGCGCCCTTGAACGTGCGCAGGATGCGCGCGGGACGCCCCGAGTACCGGAGCGCGATGAACTCCACGTCCGTCGTCACGCCGGCCCGGCGCCACAGGGCCGCGAGGAACAGCGTGGTCAGGAGATGGCTGATCGCGAAGTTGAACCAGATCCAGTTCGCCGCGATCCCGCCGGAACGCACGTAGCTCGTGACCACGAGCGGCGTATCCGCGGCGAACGTCGTGGCGACCATGGACGTGCCCGCGAGCCACCACGGGAGCGACCGCCCCGTGAGGAAGAACTCCTCGGTGCTGCGGGACGCGCGGCGCGCCCAGGTCAGCCCCACCGCCAGCATCGCCACGGCGTATCCCGCGAGGATCGCCTGGTCGAGCAGCGTCAGGGTCACCGCGGCAGGTCGAGCGCGCGCCGGACGAAGCCTCCCGCACGGTCCAGGAGACGCTCCGCCTCCGCCGCATCCACGTTCCGCAAGCCCATGACCAGCGCCGTCCGCACGCGGCCACCGGCCGCCTCGATGAGCCGGACGGCCCCGTCGTACTCCACGCCCACGGCCTTCATGACGATGCGCCGCCCGCGCTCCACGAGCTTGGCGGAGCCGGGGCGCAGGTCCACCATCAGGTTCCCGAGGGTCTTCCCGCGGCGGACCATGGCCGCCGTGGTGATCATGTTCAGCACCATCTTCTGCGCGGTCCCGGCCTTCATGCGCGTGGACCCGGCCACCACCTCCGGTCCCACGACCGGCGCCACGACCACGTCCGCGCCTCCCAGCTCGCCCTCGAGCCTCGTGGCCTCCGGCACGCAGGTGACGAGCGCGGTGAAGGCGCCGAGCTCGCGCGCCCGCGCCAGCCCGCCCTGGACGAACGGCGTGCGGCGGCTGGCCGCGATCCCCACCACGGCATCGCGTGCGTCCACGCCCTGCTCGTCCACCGCGCGGCGCCCGCCCTCGACGTCGTCCTCGGCCCCCTCGCGCGCGCGGAACACGGACTCCGGGCCGCCCGCGATGACGCCCACCACCTCGGACGGATCGGTGCCGAAGGTGGGCGGACACTCCGAGGCATCGAGGATGCCGAGGCGCCCGGACGTGCCCGCGCCGAGATAGATCAGCCGCCCGCCCCGGGCGAACGCGGCCGCGACGCCCTCCACGACCTTCGCGATCTCCGGGAGGCACTCCCCCACGGCGGGGGCGACGCGGCGGTCCTGGGCGTGGATGACGGCGAGGATGCCGGGGACGTCCAGCGTGTCGAGGTCCCGGGACTCCGGGAGGAAGCCCTCGGTGACGAGCGACGTCAGCTCCTCGAACAGCTCGGGACGCGGCGGCATCGGCGCAGTCTACCCCGTCCTCCGGGTCCGGCCTACCGGATCACGACGATCGGCAGCGTCTCCTCGACGGATCCCCCCGCGGAGGCCAGCGACACGCGCGCCAGGTACGTGCCGTTCGCCACGAGGAGGCCGTTGCCGTCGCGTCCGTCCCACTCGACGGAGTGCTGCTCGTTCGACGCGAGGGAGCCCACGGGCACCGAGCGCACCTTCCGTCCGCTCGCCGTATAGATGTCCACGGCGCCGCCGCGGATCGCGCCCGTGACCTTGAACGAGATGCTCGCCCGGTCCCGGAACGGGTTCGGGAAGATGGCCGGCCGGTCCAGGAAGCGGAAGAGCGTGTCGGTGCTCAGCACGAACGCGCTGGTCTTCCCGGAGGCGTCCACGGCCTCGAACCGGACGTCGTACACCTCGCCCTGGCGGACCTCCACCCGGTCCGTGAGCGTGACGACCTGCGGCACGCCGTCCGGCGTCTGCGTGACCACCGCGCGCACGTAGTCCACCCCCTCCGCGAGCTCGCCGCGCGCGGTGTCCACCACGCGCGTGGCCACGATCCCGCGCCCGTCGGCGGCCGTCACCACGACGTCGAACGTGCCTTCGGCGTCGTCCAGGGTGACGAAGTACGGGTCCGCGGGATCCTCCACCGGCCGCCGGTTCACCGTCACGGCGAGCGCGGGACTGCCGAGGTCCGGCGACAGCGCGGGGTCCCCCAGGAGGATGAACCGCTGCGCCGCCTGACGGCTGGTGCCGGGGGACGGGTACTCCTGCTGGAACATCAGCCGCGCGCGCGTGGTGGACTCGCCCAGCGTCCACGCGTACCCCGACGAGCCGTCGTCCGGCAGCGCCGCCCCGGGCGCGGACTTCTCGGGATAGAAGAACGCGTCCATCACGTGCTGGTTGAAGGACAGGTTCTGCGACAGGAACTCGAACCCGGAGCTGGCGAAGACGGCCACGCACCCGCCCGGCTCCGACTGGTCCGGTGCCTGGGCGTTCATCAGCTTCTCGCCGAGGCAGTCCTCCGATCGCAGCTCGTCCGCGCGGTCGAACTCCGCCAGGTGGCAGGCGAACCCGAGGAAGATGAACGGACGCCCGTCGTTGTCCAGCGAGAGGACGTCCCGGCGGCCGCCCGGGAAGTTGTCGTCGCGGAACATGTACTCGTGCGCCAGCTGGAACTTGTTGGCGTGCCCCTGGTAGTTCCAGACCAGGCCGCCCGCGTTCAGCTTCTGGCGCAGCACGGGAACGACCTCCAGTTCCACCGCGTCCACGACGCACGGGTACTCGTTCGCCCACTGGCTCGGGGCGATCCGGCAGTCGTACCAGATGCCGCAGTCCAGTCCGAACAGCGCCTCGCAATCGTTCGGGTAGGTGTCCGCGAAGTGCGCGTTGCACGAGTCGGCGCACGGGTGCGTGAAATCCGAGAGGCACAGCACGTCCGTGGTGATGATGTCGGCGGGGTGCTTCGCCAGGGAGTCCGCATAGCCGCGCGAGCGGGCGCAGAACTGCGTCTCCAGGAAGCCCTTCCAGCCGTACCCGCTGCCGAGGCCGGCGCCGAGATCCCCGGAGAGGGCGTCGTCCGACGTCAGCAGGACCCGGCGCCGCCAGGACTGGTCGGGGTTCTCCGTCTCGTAGGCGCGGATGCGCCGGATGTTCCAGCCCAGTTCCGCCGCCGTGTCCACCGACAGCCGCCCGACGTACAGGTCGGCGAGGTCGTCGAAGTTCCCGGCGCCGTCGGACGTGACCTCCGCGTAGAACTGGTCCGTCTCCTCGGGCGCTCCCTCGTAGTCCGTCCAGAGGCTGTGGCTCGGCATGAGGTCCGGCCGCGAGTCCACGCCGATCCCGCGATGATCCTCGCTGGCATCGCCGATCAGGCACAGGAACTCGAGCGGCGTGGACCAGCGGTGCACACCGTACGCCGCGAGCGCCTTGATCGCTCGCGGGTTCCTCGCGCCGTTCTGGAACATGTCCCAGACGTCGGAGGCGCGGGCGAGCGCGGCGGGCATCCGCGTCGCCCGGTGGTCCGCCAGGTCGCGCGCGCCGTCCGCCAGCTCGTCCGCCGCGACGGCCAGCCAGCGAGCGCCGCTGCCGCCGGCCAGGATGGCGGACGGCGCGACCCGGGTGACCTCGCCCGCCGCCACGGCGCGCGCGGAGGCCTCGCGCGCGGCGAGGTACCGGCCGGCGCCGGTCCCGTTGTCATGCTCGAACGCGAGGTTCGCCGTGCCGCCGCCGCCGTCCGTCACCTGCCCCGGCGCGAGCGCGACACTCACGGGCGACGCGGGATCGGTGAGATCCAGCAGCAGCAGATCGGTCCCGTCGAACCCGGTCACGGTGATGGCCACCGCACCCGCGGGTCCGTGGTCCGTGGACAGGAGGAGCTGCCCTCCCCGCGCGACGAGCTGGCGCGCGTACTCCACCTCGTACCAGTCGAACAGGAAGCGCGCGACGAACGCGACCTGCGCGGGGTTCGGCGGGTTGCCCTGGTAGCTCACGCCCGTGAAACCGAACGTGTTCGCCCCCCCGAGCAGGACCCCCGCGGGCACGGGGAACGTGTGCAGGACGTTCGCCGGCGGCACGACGCCGCCCGAGTACAGGTTGTTGTTGTAGAAGGTCCGGCTGCCCACCTGCGTGCCGTTGAGGCGGAAGGAGCAGACGTTCGAGAAGAGGTGGAAGCGCGTGGCCGCCCCCTGTCCCGTGGGACAGACGCGCGCCGTGAGCGTGGCCGTGGACCCCGGAACGGGATCCGGCGCGGCGAAGCCGTCGTCGAACGACCAGCCGACCAGTCCGTCCGTCGGCGTGCGGTGGCTGTTCCAGTAGTAGAACTCGCTCTCGAACGCGTCCCGTCCCGGTCCGTGGTCCGGCGGGTACTGCGAGTACTGGTTGTCGCTCTCGCGGCGCACCCGGTACGGCGTGCTCGGCAGCACGTCCACCGCGGTGGGCACCGCTCCCGGACGCGTCGTCATCCGCGCGCCGCCGGCCGGATCGATGCGGACCCACACGAAGTTGCGCGTGTCGAACACGTCCTCGTGCTCGTAGCCCGACGTCATCCACTGGTCCCGCACCGAGCGCCCCCAGAAGAGCAGCCCGTCGCCCGCGTCGAAGGCGCCGTTCGCGTTCCGGTCCCGCGCGACGGCCGGCACCGGCAGCGCCGCGAACAGGTCCGCGGCCGGGACGGCGGGGTTCTCCACCTCGTCGAGGTCGAAGGTCCGCTGGTACAGGGCCACCTGGCCGATCGGCACGCCGGCCGGGAAGCCCGCCGCCGCGAGCGCGGCGAAGGAGACCTCCGCCAGTCCCGTGGCGTTCACCTCGATCTTCCACTGGTCCCCCGCGCCCCACGGCGTGTTCCCCACGGACGCCGCATCCCCGGGACCGCCGCGGGCCCAGTCGCGCGCGGACTCCGCGTTCACCACGTTGCTGCGCACGGTGCGATCCCACTCCTCCGTGCGCCGTGCGGGACGCGTGGCGCGCGGCGCCGCCCGCCTCGTGTCCGCGACGAACTCGATCTCCAGCACCGCACGCTCCAGGATGCGGTGCCGCTCGGCGCGCGGCAACGCGAGCGCGCCCGCGTACTCCACCTCGGCCACGCGCACGTCCCGCAGTCCCTTCGTCCCGACGATGCGGAACGCGGCCGGCGGATACACCGCGTGCTCGCGATACTCGGGGCCCTCGCGCGGAAGGTCCTCCACCACCACGTCCATGCCCAGCGGTTCGCGCACGCCCTCGCGCCGCGGCACCGGGCGGAGCGCCCCGGTCCGATCGGCGGACCACTCCTCCGACAGGACGCGCAGCCGCGGCGTCATGCCCGGCGGCAGGGCCACGCGGAATCCGCCCACGGGCACCTCGGGCCGACCGATGTCCCCGGTCTGCCCCAGCCCCGCCATCTCCAGGCGCAGCCACGAGCGACCGTCACCGGGCGCGGGGAGCACGTCGGGGGCCGGCGGCGCGATCTCCACGACGACGTGCCGGTCATCGGACTCCAGCACGCGGACCGCGGCCGGAGCGGGGATGGCCGCGGCCAGGAGGGCCATCGAGGCGACGACGAGTCCGGACGTAGTCCGGCGCGGGCAGGTATCCAAGGTCATGGCCGGGTTTCTGAGGGGAAGCGCGGGGGCGATCCGGATCGTGACGAGAGTATAGGAGCCGCCCCGCAAGCCGTCAATTTCCCGGCACTTGCGCTGCCCCCGGACGCATGAAGAGCGGGCTGGGGGCAGCCCGCTCTTCCAGGTTCCGGCCGGTCTCCGCGTCGTGCCGCGGGTCTACCGGTAGAGCGACTTCACGCTGCCCCACGTGGTGGGGTTGACGGGGTCCGTCGTGCAGCCCTTGCCCCAGTCCTGCAGCGAGGCGGCGAGATCGCTGGTGCCGCACCCGACGAGACGCATCTGGTCCGGCCAGTTGTACAGGCCGGGGATGGTGGTGTCGCAGTCCACGGTCGTGGCGGCGCCGCCGAGCGAACCCTCCGCGAGACGCACCTTCCCGGACGCGCCGAAGACCGCCCACTGCCCGGCGACCACCGGTCCCGTCGGGCAGCTCCCCACCGCGAGCAGGAGCTCGGTGGCGTTGCCGGCATTCAGGTAGCCGTTCTGGGGCGTGAAGCCGAACTGCGTCCAGCCCGTGAACTCCGCGTTCATCTCCGCCGCGGACATGCCCGGCCCGGCCATGCTGATGGCGTTGCATCCCGTGTACCACAGGTAGATGGTCACCGGGGCGGCGCCCAGCGGGGGGGAAACCTGGCTGTCGGGGGACGTGCTGCTGAAGCTCACCGCCCACTCGTACGCGCCCGTGCCCCCGCCGGCCTGCACGGATGTCGCCATGCCCATCGCCACGATTGCCGCGAGAACCGCTGCCGTCACCTTCCGCATGTCACGCCTCCTCCCCCGCCACCGAGGGACCCTTCCAGGATCGGGACGATCTCCACTCCCACGCACCCTCGGCGGGTCCGGAACCGGTCGGCTCCAGTCACCTGCAGGGAGCGCTCCGCAGCCGCATTCTAGGAACCGTCGTGGGCTGGTGACAACCTACGTGTCGCCCGCCGGGGGTGGGCCCGCCCCGCCGCTGGCGCGCGGAGCCCCGCCGGGTGGCACGCGTGGTAAAACGACGCGGGGCGCCCCGGGGGGCGCCCCTCCAGGCTCGACGCCGATCCGAGCCGACTACGGGCAGAGCGAGCAGCCCTTGTTCAGGCCGCCGGCCCACAGACCGAGGTCCGCGATGTTGATCGTGCCGTTGCAGTCGAAGTCCGACGTCTGGACGTAGCTGGTGAGGCCCGCCGCCCACAGACCGAGGTCCGCGACGGTGGTGGAGTTGCCGGCCTCGTTGCTGCCGTTCTGGTCG
The DNA here is from genome assembly GCA_964471155.1 of uncultured Gemmatimonadota bacterium. Classification (GTDB taxonomy): domain Bacteria; phylum ARS69; class ARS69; order ARS69; family ARS69; genus CAYYFX01. Next base: position 22,445 of record CAYYFX010000028.1, read on the forward strand.
GGGTTCGTGAAGGCGATCGTGCTGCTGCAGATGCCGATGTTGCCGGAGCAGACCGCCGTGACGAGGAGGTTCACGCTGCCACGGCCGCCGATGCAGCGGTAGATGAAGTTCACGACGCCGCTGGCGTTCGTGAGACCGCCCTTGCGGTTGCCGCCGCAGTTCGCCGCCGCCAGCGTGGCGCCGCCGAGGTTGGCGTAGGTGGAGCAGTTCGCCACGGGCGCGTCGAACGCGTCGCGCAGCGTGACCTTGAGCGTCAGCTTGTCGAGGTTACCGTCGGCACGGAACCGGAACTGGCAGGGAACGGGGTTGCCGACGACAGCACAGCCGGAGCGCGAGGGATCCGGCACGCCCGCGAACGCGGCAGCGCTGCAGGCAAGCACGACGAGCGTCGCGAGGACCAGGGACTTGCGCATCAGATACCTCCGAAGCACGAATAGACTCGATGAACCTGAATCACGGGACGGCGTCTCCCGCAGAACGGGAGAACGTTGCAGCTTGGATCAGTCGGTACGTCGGTGCAGCACCCCCTTCCCTGGCCTTTATCGCAAGAGATTCTAGCAAGGGCGGCTCCGTGGCGTCAAACGGGATTCCCCGGATTTTGCACCGGCCCGGTCTCCGCCCGGCGCTGCTCGGGGCTGTTCACCCGAGCGGGCGCGCCTGCCGGCGGGCCGTCCGTGCCACCGCCGTTTCCGACGGTCCAGAGCGTACCAACCCGGCCTTCCCGGGGTCAAATCCGCGGTGACCGCGACGGGGCCGGTCCGGGCAAGAACCTGCAAAGATCCCCGTAAGAGACGGATCTGTTGGGGCTTCCGCCCCTTCGGCCCCCCCGCACAGCGCCTGGCGTCCGTGAGGCCCGCAAGGCGCCTCTCCCGTGCTATCCTGCGCGGCAACCGCGCCGCCCTCCCGGCCTCCCCCCGCCGCCGGCGGCCTCACCGGACCGAGAGACCGAATGCCCCGCCGCCCCGGCCACCGTGCTCCCCACCCGACCCGCCGGGCCGTCCGCCTCGGCTGGGCGGTCGCGGTCGGCGCCGCGGCCCTGGCGGCCGGCGCCCCGGTCGCGGCCCAGGAATGGGAGATCCTCGCCTACCCCACCACCCGGGATCTCGCGAAGCTGTCGTTCCTGGACCCGCTGCACGGCTGGGCCGCCGGGGACAGCGGCACGATCCTGGTCACCACCGACGGCGGCACGCTCTGGACCCCGCAGACCTGCCCCGTGGACTTCCCGATCGTGGATCTCCAGATGATCGACGCGACGCGCGGGTGGGCGCTCGCCCAGGAGTTCCCGGCGCCGCCGCTGTGGGAGTACGGGAGCACGCTGCTCCGGACGACGGACGGGGGCGCGTCGTGGTTCGTGCAGTCCACGTTCGACGACCTCTTCATCCACGCCCTCGCGTTCACGGGCCCGTCGACCGGCTGCATCGGCGGCGAGCAGGGCTACCTCGCCTGGACGAGCGACGGCGGCGCGACGTGGAACGACGCCGTGGTGGACTCCGTGCAGTCGTCCCACTGGCCGGTGCAGGAGATCGAGTTCCACACGCCGGCGTACGGGATGGCCACCGGCGGCCAGTACGACGTGACCGGCAACGTGTGGCGCACCACGGACGGCGGGCACACGTGGGCGCACCAGCGCGTCGCCGGCGAGCCGTTCTTCGGGATCCACTTCCTGGACTCGCTCGACGTCGTGATCGTGGGGGGCGACCTCGACTACGGCGCCGGGATGGTGCAGACCTCCACGGCCGGCGCCACGTGGACGTACACCTACCTCGGGATCTGGGGACGCGCCTCCGCGGTGTCGTTCCGGACGCAGACGGAGGGCTGGGCGCCGCTGGGCTTCGCGGGCACGCTGATGAAGACGCGCGACTCCGGGAACCGCTGGACGGAACATCCCTCCCCGGACGACACGCCGATGCACGACATCGTCTTCACCAGCCCCGTCACCGGGTACATGGCCGGCGCGGACGGCACCATCCTGCACTGGATCGGCGACGTGACGTCCGCGGACCCGCCGGTGCCCGCGGCGCCCGCGGGGCCGCTCCGCCTGGTGGCGGCGCCGAACCCCTTCGCGCGCCGGACGCGGGTGGATTTCCGGGTGCCGTCGGCGGGACGCGTGTCGCTGTCCCTGTACGACGTGCTGGGCCGCGAGGTGGCGCGCGTCGTGGACGACGAGCCGCTCCCGGGCGGCCTCCACTCCCGGGACCTGGACGCGGCGACGCTGCCCGCCGGCGTCTACTTCGGGAAGCTCCGGACCGGCGACGCCTCCGCCACGGCGAAGCTGCTGATCGTTCGCTAGCTACGGGCGCGCGTGCCCCGGCGGATCCGGCCCGCGCACACGGCTCCGGAAGACCACCGGCCCCGTCCACGCCTGGTACAGCCCGGACGAGTTGTCCATCCACAGCGGCCAGAGCGTGTTCCCCACCGACGAGAGCGCGATGTTGTCGCCCTGGTACCCTTGCCCCAGCCCGCCGATCGGCGACGGCCGGAAGTGGTGGTCCGCCGCCTCGATCTCCGTCCAGGTCACGCCGCCGTCCGTGGACCGGCCCAGGAACACGCTCGCCGAATCCGCGGTCGTGGTGCGGTCGTCGTAGTACAGGACGTTCACCCCGCCGCCGTCGTCCACGTGCACGACCGGGAAGTACTGGTACTTCCCGTTGCCCGTCGCGTCCTGGTTCACCCGGATCCCGCCGGACCAGGTGGCGCCGTGGTCCGTGGAGCGGTGCAGGATGACATCCGGGTCCGGCCCCGCCGGGGCGAGGTTCCGTTCGGTCGTCACCACGTAGATCCAGCCGTGCCGCGGTCCGCCGGAGAGATCCACGGCCAGCCGCGGCAACCCGTTCACGCGGATGTTCGACTTCGAGGCGAAGACGCCGGCGATGCCGTTCATGTCGAACACGTTCTCGTTCACGGCCCAGGTGGCGCCGCCGTCCGTGGAGCGCGCGAACCCCGCGTAGTCCTCGGTGAACGGCGAGGTGTTGATCACGCCGGCCCAGACCACGTTCACCGAGCCGCCCGGGCCCATGGCCACTTCCCCGCCCTGGCAGCGCTGGGGCGGGTTGTTCACCTGCAGGGAGTCGGACCAGTTCCCACCGCCGTCGTCCGTGTACGAGACCATCACGGGGTACGGCGACGCGAACTTGACCCAGGCGGCGTAGGACCGGCCGTAGCGGGCGCTCGAGGGCTCGGCGTCCGTCGACAGCGTGGCGCGGTCCTGGTCGTTCGTGGCGATCGTGCGCTGCCCGCTCCAACTGGCCCCGCGGTCCGTGGACGTGTGCGCGTACAGGCCGGGGCTGAAGCCCAGGCGGATCAGGACGAACCGCCCGTCCTTGTCGATCGCGATGCCGGGATCCCCGCGGTGGAAGGTGATCGGCGCGCCGACACAGGTGTCGCGCCCGGCCCACGTAGCGCCGGCATCCGTCGTCAGGTAGATCCCCTCGCTGATGAATCCGGTGTTGAGGTTGATGGTGTTCGCCGCGGCCAGGAGCACGCGCGGGTCGCGCGGATCCCGGGTCAGGAACGTCTCCGTCTGGGTCACCGCGCTCGGGTGGATGCGGAAGTTCGCGCCCGCGCGCGCCAGCTCCGCATCCGTTTCCGGTGCGGGGCGCGACGCGGCGCCAAGGGCCAGCGCCGCGAGCGCCAAGCCCGCGAACGCCGCTCCCGCGGACGGCCGTGTGTTCATCAGAACCTCCCGCCGATGTCCACGCCCGCGTACCAGCTGCGCGGCTCGCCGGCCTCGTAGAACTGCCCGGACGCGGAGTTGATGTTCACGAAGCCCACGTAGGTCTCGTCCATCACGTTGTTCACGCCGCCGGACAGGAGCACGTCCAGCGGGCCGAGCGTGAGATCGAGCCCCGCGGACGGGTCCAGCAGCCGGTAGCCGTCCGCCTTCTCGCTGTTCGCGTCATCCACGAACATCCCGCTCGTGGCGGACCACTGCACCTTCGCGAATGCCGCCACGCGGTCGGCGAGATCCCGCTGGTAGGCCAGGCTCACCGACGTGTGGTGGCGCGGCACGCTCGGCACCACGTTCCCGGAGAAGTCGTCGTCGACCAGGACGAAGTTCCCCGTGGTGTCCACGACCACGGTGCCCGCGGCATAGTCCTTGTACTCGAAGTCCGAGAACGTGTACGCGCCCTTGAACACCAGCCCTTCCACCAGCTCCGCGTCGACGCCGAGCTCCAGGCCCCTCCGGTTCGTCTCCGCGGAGTTCCGGTAGAAGTAGTCGCCGAACACGTCGAACGGCACGATCTCGTCCTCCACCCGGATGGCGAAGAACGTCGCGCCGAACGACGCCCGCTTCAGGAACGGCTCCGCCCAGCGCAGCACCCCGCCCTTCACGCCCAGCTCGAAGTTCCGCGACTGCTGCGGCTTCAGGTCCGGGTTCAGCAGCACGTTCGGGTTCGTGCTGGTCGGGAAATTGTCCATCTCGTTGCCGGCCGGGACGTCGAAGCCGAGCCCGTAGGACGTGAACGCCGCGATCATCGGGGTGATCTTGAAGTTCAGGGCCGCCTTGGGCGTGAAGTCGTGGAAGTCGCGCGTGGCGTTCTGGACCTCGAGGATGTTGTTCCTGGCGACGAACGTCACGTCGTCGTAGCGCGCGGTGACGAGCGCGGTCAGCCGGTCCGGCACGAGCTCGAGCGAGTTCGCCACGTGGAAGCCGGCGTTGTCGATGCTCTCGTCGGTGAGGGCCAGGAGGATGTCGCCCTTCTTCCCGTTGATGTTCTCGTACTCCTGGATGGGACCCCACTGGAGGAACCAGTCCACCGCGCCGGACAACTCGTTCCTCAGCCCGCCCAGGCGATGCCGGTTCACGTACCGCAGCGACGCCCCGAGATGGTCCCGGTTCATGAGCCGGTAGGTCGCCGCGGTGCGCTCGAAGTACTTGATGGAGCTGTATGCCGTGAGCTCCACCTCGTCGTCGCCGATCCGGGACTCCCAGCGGATCCCCAGCCGTCCCTTGCGCGTGATGCGCTTCGTGTCCCTGGCCACGTCCCGCGCGTTCGCCTGCCAGGGATCCTCGTCGAACTCCTCCCGGGTGAGGGATCCCGGCAGCCGGATCCGCCCGTCGGCCACGTACGCGTACAGCCGCAGCGTGGACGCCTCGCGCGGGTTCGCCTCCAGGGCCACGTTCGCGACGTGCCAGTAGTCGTCGCTGTGCTCCCGGTAGCCCTTCGCGTTGTGGTAGCTGTACGTGGCGAGCAGGCCGTAGTCGTCGGTGCGGATCCCGGTCTTGAAGCCGTTCTGCCGGAGCTCGTGCGCGCCGACCTGGTTGAACTGCATCCAGTGGCTCTCGCGGAAGTCCAGGTCGCTGATGAAGTTGATCACGCCGCCCGGCGCGTTCGTGTAGATGGACGACGCGTTGCCGCGCACCACCTCGATGGCGCCCAGCGCGCGGAAGTCGATGGCCTCGATGCGGGTCTGCCCGTCGGGTTCGGACTCGGGGATGCCGTCCAGCAGGATGCGCACGCCGCGGATCCCCGTGTTCGAGCGGCTGCCGAAGCCGCGGATCGAGATGCGGACGTCGTGGTTGCCGTAGCGGGACTGCAGGAAGAGACCGGGGATCTCGTCCAGGACGTCGTCCACGGCGATCTTCCGTTCATACGGCGCATCCTGCATGGAGACGCGGTCCACCGCGAAAGGCAGGTCGATCAGCTTCGTGCGGACGCGGGTGCCCGTGATGATGACGCGGTCCATCTCGAAGTCGCTGCTGTCCGCGGGCGCGTCCCCGGCGGGCTCGACCGCGGGCGGCGCGGCGGCCGTGTCCGGGACGGCCTCCGCCGCGACGGCAATGACGGGAGTGCAGGCGAGCAGGACGGTCCAAGCCGCCCGGTGCGCACGTGGGGGAAGACGCATGTTCCGGCCTCCGGCTGTCCGCGGGCGTGAGCGGGCCGTCGAATGTAGCACGCCCGCTCGAACCCTCCAAGGACGACGCCCCCCGCAACCCGCGGCGGGCCGGTCGCCCCGCCGGCGACCCGGTCGATCCCGGGGGCGTTGCCCGGACGCGTCGTTCGCGGTCCCCTCACCGGCACGTGCCCGCCACGCGCGGGAGGAGGCGTCGTGTTCCGGTTCCTGGCCGCATGCGTCCCGGTTCTCCTGGCATCCGCGGCGGACGCCGCGCCGCCGGACGCCGGCGAGCCGATCGAGCGGGGGCGCGCCCACCGCTTCGAGTCCGCCTCCCTCGGCGGGGCGCGCCGCGTCCTCGTCTCCCTGCCCGCCGGCTACGAGGATGCGCCCGGCCGGCGGTATCCCGTCGTGGTCGTCCTGGACGGGGACTTCGAACACGAGATCGCCGCGGCGATCACCCGCTTCTACGCCGCGGTAACGGAGCTGCCGGAGACGATCGTCGTGGGCGTGTGCCACGAGGATCGGACGCGCGAGCTGACGCCCGCGCCGCGGGACGGGTTCACGCCGCCGCCCGGCGCGCGGACGGCGGGCGGCGCGGACGCCTTCCTCGCGTTCCTCGCCGACGAGCTGCTGCCGCACGTCGACTCCGCGTATCGCACCGAGCCGTTCCGCGTCCTGATCGGGCACTCGCTCGGCGGCCTCTTCGCGCTGCACGCCCTCGCGACGCGACCGGACGCCTTCCTCGGCTATCTCGTGCTGGAGCCGTCCGTGTGGTGGAACGGGGGGCACGAGCTGCGCGCCGCGGAGGCCGCGCTGCGCGCCCCGGCGGCGCCGCGCGCGCGCGTGATCCTCGTGAACGCGCCGCCGCTGGGCGCGGACACCACGCACTGGGGCGGGACCGCCCCGATGGTGCGAGCGCTGGCGACGGAGGGCGAGAGCCACGCGGGCATGGCCGCGGCGGGGATGATGGCAGGACTGCGCGCGATGTTCGCGGACTTCCGGCCCCCGGAGTGGGTCCCCGGGACGCGCCCCGTCGCGATGCTGGCGCGGTACGACGCGCTGACCGAACGCCTGGGCTACGATGTCCCCGTCCCCGAGGGCATGTTCCGGCTCGCGTTCCGGATGTCCGTGGACAGCCGGCACTTCGACGATGCCGGCGAGATCCTGGACCGGATGGAGGCGACGCTCGGCGCGTCGGATGCGACGCGTTCGCTGCGGGCGCAGCTGGCGACGGAGCGCGCCACCCCGATCCCGGCGGACTTCGTGCCGCTCGAGTTCCCGGCGGCGAGGCCGACCCCGCGCGAGGCGGCGGCGTTCCTCGGCCGGTGGACGTCCGTGGATCCGGCGCGGCCGCACGACGTGGAGTTCCGCGCGGTCGCCGACACGATCGCCGTGCGGGACATCGTGACGGGCGCGTCCGGACCGCCGTTCGAGGGCGAGGGTCCCGTGGTCCGCGTGACCGATGACAGCGTCCTCGAGTGGGGACTGCCCGTACTCCGCGGACTGGCCGCGCTGCTCGTGCAGCGCGGGCGGCTGCTCCCGGACGGGACGATGGAGGTGACCAAGGAGATCCGCGGCTTCTCCCCGCGGGGACCCGTGGACGACCTCGTACGCACGGAACGTCTCCGTCGCCGCGACGCCGGCGCGGGCGCCGGCGCGCGGACGCAACCCGAAGGTTGACCCGGGAACAGGCCGGGACTAGATTGCAACTCGCGCTCCGCCCCCCGGTGCCGCGAGGAGCCGCCCCATGGGACGCCGTTGCCGCCGCGCCGCGCGCCTGCGCCGGTACGCCGTCCCCGTGCTGTTCGTGCTGCCGTTGCTTCCGGGGCGAGGAACCGCCGCGGAACTCCTCTGGGAGGAGCCGGTCCCGATCTCGCCGCCGGCCGCCGGCGGGTCCCATCGCTTCCACGATCTGCTCGCGGTCCCGGGCGAGGACTTCCGTCTCGTCGCACTCGTCAACGCGCGCGTGGCGCGCTTCTCGGTGCGCGGATACGCGCTCACCGTCGACGGGCGGCTGGACTGGGAGACCGCCTGGCGCGACCGGCGCGAGTTCACGTACGACAACGGCACCCGGCAGAGCGCCTACGAGGTCCACGGGGCCGTGGACGCCGGCGGCACGCTGCACGTCGCCTACGAGGCCTTCAACCTGTTCGGCACATCGAGCCTGCACATCGGTTACAAGGCGAGCACGTCGCCGTTGTGGGCGCCGGAGGTCCGGCCCCACATCGCCGATCGGTCCGGCGCGACCGATTGCATGGGTGCGAACCCGGGCCTGTGCATCGGCAGGGCGCCCGACGGCACGGAGCGGGTCCACGTCCTGTACCATCGCCGCCCGCGGCTCGGGGGACAGGTCGGTGCGGCCTGCCGGCCGTTCGTGTACGTGCACGTCGCGCGGCCGGCGGCGATCGCCGACCCCGCGGCGGGCTGGGGACGGGAGACGACGTTCACCGACGCGTTCCGGGACCAGGAGTTCGAGGTCGCCGGCGAGGGCGGTGTGGGGCTGATGCCCGTGGCGGACGGCCGCGGGAGGATCCACGCGATCGGGCGCCGGCACGACTCCCGGACCGGGCGGGGGGAGGTCTGCCACGTTCTGGGGACGCCGCCCGCGGAGGGCGGCGACTCGTGGCGCACGCGGATCACCGTCCTCGACACCATGCCGCGGATCCCGGGAGACGGCGACCACGAGCCGCCGATCGCGGCGCCGGTGCAGTGCGTCGCCGGAGGACGCGCGGGGCGGGACGCGCTGGACGTCGTGTGGAACCGGAACGTGGCCGGTCCGTCCGGCGCGTTCCGCCGGGAAGTGTGGTACGCCCGCCTCGATCTGCAGCGGGACGTGTGGTCGGCGCCGCTGCGGCTGTCCCCGGACGAGCCCGGCTCGTGCCACGGAGGGAGGATCGCGCGCTCGCCCGACGGGACCCTGCACGTGGTCTACCACCACGAGCCCGCGGGACGGCCCATCGAGTTCCGGTACCGGCGCGGGCGGGGGGACCCGACCGACCCGAGTTCCTGGACCGACCCGGTGCCGGTCGGACACCCGGGCGAGTCCGTGCGCGGTCCCGTGTTCGTCGCGGAAGCCGACACGGTCTGGCTGGGCTACACCACGGAGATCGCGGGGGCGCCCCCGGAGCAGCGATGGCGCGCCTGGTTCCGGAAGGGCTACCCCGGCGCGCAGCCCTCCGGCCTCCCGGCCGTCCCCCCGGCGGACCGCGGGAGGAGCCGGTGACCCGGATTGCAACCCGCTCTCGGCGCCACCCCGTGCCCCGCGGCACCGTCCCGTGCAAGCCGCTTGCTCCACGAGCACCCGGCGCGTAGCTTGGGGGCGCGATGCTTCGGGCGACTTCCGCGGTTCTGGGAGGATCGCTGCTCCTGCTGGTCGCGGCGCAGGGAACAGCGCCGGCATCGGACCTCCTTGCGCTCGAAGGAGCCTGGGCGCGATACGCCGTGACGGACGGCACCTCCGGCGTGCCGCGGATGGACACCGTCACCCTCTCCACACCGCTCGTCGAGGTCATGCCGCAGGGGGAGGCGGTGTGGCTGCAGCTCGAGGCGACCCGGGACGGCAACCGCGTGTTCGCGATCGCCATGTTGGTGTCCGACACGGCGTTCCTGGAAGCCGGCGGCGCGCCTCCCACGGTGCATCGCTACATCCTGCTCCCCGCCAAGGGCGAAGGTCTCGAGTACGTCGACCGGCGCACCGGCGAGGCGTTCCTGCCGCGCTTCGGGCTGTTCGACGGCCTGCTCCCCTCCGCCGCGCCGGGCCCCGGACCGGCCATCTTCCGCCTCACGGAGTTCCTCGGCCGCCCGCTCGTTCCGGATCGCGCGTCCCCCGTCGGGGCCCGCCGCATCTTCGATCCGGCGCACCTCCGCCTCCTGGAGCTGGACGACCACGTGCTGATCGCGTCCGGACGGCACTTCCGTGACGACGGGACCGGTCGGGTGTGGGACTACCGCTTCATCCCGCCGCGGCTGGGGGACTACGTGTACGTCGACCTGGACGGCAACGACTGCGCCGGGATGATCGACGCCGGGTTCAATCTCTTCCGCCTCACGATCGAGCAGGTCGATCACGTCCTGGACGAGCCCGTGTTCTTCATGCTGTACGATCACACCTGCGACGTGCCCGATCTCCTCTACCGGAGCAACTACCGCGGCGGCGTGATGTACATGGACGAGCCCGAGGTGCGCCTGGGATTCCAGGACGGATTCGACACGATCCTGGAGACTGGGGCCGCCGCGCAGGCGCTCGTGGACTACACGCGGGAGATGCTCGAGGGTTCCACACGATACGGGAGCCGCTACCTGCCCCAGTTGCTCGCCGACGAGGGATGGGTCCTGCCGCCCGGACTCCACGTCGAGGAGCCGGACATCCCGAGCTGGTACGCGTTCACCGGCACCGGCTGGTACCAGATGGAGGCGGGCGCCCGGGGACTGATCCAGGAGTGCCGGGTCGATCCGGACGAGTCCTCGACGTGGACGCTGCAACGGCTCGGCGTGGACTTCCCCGCCCAGGCCGATCCCTGGATCCGGTTCGAGATGGCCTGGGCCACCGGAGCGGCCCAGCGGTTCGAGGGGGAGTGGGGAGTCTCGGTGTTCGGCCAGATGGACGAGGCGGCGGCCGAGCTCCTGTTCCCCATGGCCTACCAGCGCGGTGCCCGGCACTTCTGGCTCTGGACGTCGCAGGGGCAGTACAACCACCACGTCCCGCACGACCGCCAGCTCGCGCTGGTGCGGGCGTTCCGCGACTGGCTGGCCACCGAGCCCGGGGAGCGCCCCCGCGACAGCCGACCGCTCGTCGCGATCGCCGTTCCCTGGGGCTACGCCTGCGACCGGCAGAACTGGATCGGCGCGGAGCCGGGCTACGTGTGGTGGCGGTCGCAGGTGCGCCTGGACTTCCCGAACTGGGCCGGGACGGAGCACCGCGACGTGCTCGCCTCGGTGCACCGCACGTTCCTCGAGAGGTTCCAGGCCGGGGAGGAGATCGACTTCGTGCTGACCCGCCCGGACGAGTTCATCACCGACGGCCGCTACGCCGCCGTCTACTACGTGCGGCCGACGGGTCTCGTGGAGGGAGGCGCCTCGACCACGACGTTCGTGCCGGCGACGCCCCTCGCCCCGCTGCGGGCCCGGCCGAATCCGTTCCGGGGCGGCACGACCCTGGTGCTGGCCCTGCCGGCCCCGGCCACGGCCGGCGTGCAGGTCTTCGACGCCGCGGGCAGGCTCGTGCGAGCGCTGGTGTCGTCGCGCCCCCTCGAGGCGGGGCGGCACGAGATCGCCTGGGACGGCCGCGACGAGGCGGGACACCGCGTGGGCTCGGGGGTCTACTTCGCGCGGGCGGTCGCCGGGGCGCGTGGGCCGGCGCTCAAGCTGGTCCGGCTGCGGTAGCGTCGGTTTTTGGTGGGCGAAGAGGGATTCGAACCCCCGACCCCCTGCGTGTAAGTTTGGCGCCGGAGGTTGGCTCCCTTCCTGGGTAGCGTGCTAAGTCTAGCCTTCGCCGGCACTTGCGGTCCGCTCATCTTGGAGCCGCTGGCCTCCGATAGGCGGGTTTAGTCACGCTCAGCCGTCGAAACCTGTGACTAGGCAGTGATTAGGGACGGGAGGTGGACGGGGCCATGCCTTCGACGCGCGAGCATCTCACCAACGAGTCCGTAGAGCGACTGCCGCTGACCGAGAACGGCCAGTACCGCGTGCTCGACGACGAGATCCCCGGGTTCTGGGTCGTCGTGGGGGCCACGGCGAAGACGTACACCGCACAGGCGGCCGTGAACGGGCGGACGGTTCGGAAGGCGCTGGGCCGGCACGGGGCCATCACCGCCCGCGACGCGCGCCGCCTTGCGCGAGAGTGGCTTGGGCAGGCCGCTGCCGGCGAGGTCGTCTCGAAGTCCCGCCTGACGCTCCGCCAGGGCTGGGCGCGCTTCCGCGAGCACCTTCTGGCGAAGGGCCGCTCGCCGCGCACCCTCGAGGCGTACGAGTGGGCGTGGAAGCACGTGGGTGATTGGCTCGACACGCCGCTGGCCCGCCTGTCGGATGATCCCGATCTCGTGGCACAGCGGCACCAGACGATCACGGCGAGGAGCGGGCCCGTCGCCGCCAACCGCGTCATGCGCGCCGTGCGCTCGGTCTACCGCTTCGCGCACAAGCGCCGGCTCGATCGAGGCCTGCCCTCCGAGCACCCCTGCGCGGCGGTCGACTGGAACAGCGAGCGGCGGCGGGACACGGCTCTTTCGCCTGAGACCGCGCCCCGGTGGTACGAGCAGCTCTCGCGCTTCGAGAACTTGGTTCGTCGCGAGTTCCACTGGTTCACGCTGCTCTCGGGAGCTCGCCCGGGCAGTCTCAAGCGCGCCAAGTGGGAACACCTCGACGTCCGCCGGCGGATCCTCCACTTCCCCGATCCCAAGGGCGGGCCCGCCCGCGCGTTCGATCTGCCGCTCAGCCGCGAGATGCTGCGCTCGCTCGCCCGCGTACGCCGTGCCGGCCGAGCCAAGCACGTCGCACACGCGAAGGTCTGGATCTTCCCGGCCGCCACGCCCACCGGCCACATCGCCGAGCACAAGTAGGACCGGGCGGTCCTGAGCCACTGGGGCGGAGACCTGCGGCAGAGCTGGCGCACGATCGCCGTCGCCGCTGGCGTCGGCGAGATGGAGGCGCATCTGCTCCTGAACCACCGCCTGCGCGGCGTCAGCGCGGGCTACATCACCCGAAGCGCGCTTCTCCCCCACCTCGTGGCGACGCAAGAGCGGGTATCTGCCGAGACCTTGCGCTGGGTGCATGCCCCCAGCGGTCTGCGCTCGGCTCACCGGCCCCCACGACAGTGGGCAGCATCTCAGGTCCGCACACGACCGGCAACGCGGCCAGAGGACAGGAGTTCGGACCCCGCCATGCCCGGGTGACCCCACCGGGCGCCTGGGCAATCCGGTCGACTGCGCACGAGGATAGGGGGCTCTGCCCTCCCCGGGCGCTTCCAGGGGCGGCGCACTCCGACCCTGTCCTCCCGCGAGATCAGGACCATTGACTCAGGAGTCAGGGGGGGGGGGGGGGGTACATTCTTCTTGATCGCTCGCCCGCCGCGGAGGTTGCGCCGTGCCACCCTGCCGCTGGCTACACTCCCTTCTGCCTGCCAACCGGCGCGACCTCTTCCTCTTCGTCGCGTTCCTCCTCATCACAAGCACGCAGAGTCGCGCCGGCTACGAGTTCTCGATCAGCGCGAGCGACACCGACCCAGGTGTCCACACCGGCGCCCCAAGCGGCGGCTATCGGCATCTCTACCTCTGGCTCGTCTGCACGGACGAAGGCTTGGCAGCCTTCGAGGCCGGCGTCGCGAGCACGCTGGAGATCGCGGGCTTCGCGCCGCTCAACGGTGTGCTGAACGCCGGAAGCGGCGATGACATCCTGCTCGCGGTCCCTGGCTGCCCGACGGGAAGCTTCGTGCTCGGACGGTGGACCGTGTGGGACGACGGCGGGATGTTCTGCCTCGGCGAGTCCTCGACCGGCGTGATGGGCGGCGTCGACTGCGATCCGGTGGATCCCGAGCTCCATGACGACGTGGTGCTGACGGGGTTCTCGTCCTCCGGCTCCGATCCCTGTGCGGTGGGCTCGGACAGCTGCGGGGCGACGGCTTCTCGCAGGAGGAGTCGGGCGGCGGCTCGATCGGCTCGGAGTGGGAGCCGTGAGCCGGCGTCGGGCGGCGGCCATCGCGCTGATGCTCGCGCTCCTGCCGCGAAGCGCGGACGCCGGCGCCAACGCAAGCGCGCACGCGTTCCTCTCCTGGTCGAGCGACGGCGTCGTTGAGGATACGACCCCGGACGCGGCCGGTCGGCTCGTGCTGTATCTGCACGTGGTTGGCGCTCGCGATGTGGAAGGGATGCGTTTCGAGACGTTGTGGTCCGCTGACGTGCTCGATGGAGGCCGGCTCATTTGGCCGGAGCCCCAGGCGGCCGAGGGTCCTTGCGGCGTGACGGACGGTCACCCGGGTCGATGGGGGCGGGTGGTCTTCCCCGCCGCGCCGCGGGGCGACTTCTGCGTGGCCATGCAGATGGAGGTGCGTCCCGCGGATGCGCCCGTCGCGGGCCGGTTCCGTCCGGCGTACGTCCGGCTCGTCGATTCGGCGGGCGAGATCGACGATATCGCCGTCGAGACGGCGGGGGTCGTGCTGAACGCTGGGGGCGACGCTGGACGCAGCTTCGTGGCCGTGGACGCGGACGGGAACGCCTTTGCGGGCGGATTCCCCGACACGATCCGGGTATCCGGCCACGGGTTCGAGGCGGGGATGCAAGCGCGCCTTCGATCGGACGCGGCCGAGCTGCCGGCTCGCGTGCTCGAGCAGAGCTGGACTTCCCTCGCCCTCGAGGTCGATCCGCCGTTCGATGCGTCCGGGACCTGGCGACTTCGTTTGGAGAACGTAAGCGGCCTGGGGTACGCCGACACGTCGCTGTCGGTCGAGGTCCTCACCCCGGTCGGGCCGCGCGTCTGGCGAGTGCCGACGGACTTCGCCAAGGTGCGCGAGGCCCTCGACGCCGCCTCGCCGGGCGACACGGTCGTGGTGCTCCCCGGGACCTACGAGAACGACCACGCGTGGATCGTGAACAAGGACGACGTGGCGCTTCTTGGTTCCGGGGCCGACCGCACGGTGGTCCGGGCGCGAAACGATGCCGTGCTGGGCATCGTCGGGTCGCAGGGAGTCCGGGTGTCCGGGTTCCTCTTCGAGGTGGACAACGCGGAGGCGGGCTACCGGGTTCCGGTCATCACGAGCGACGCGAGCTGTGCCATCGAGGACAACGTCTTCGTAGTGAAGGACTGCCGGATGTGCGGGCTCATGATCGGGCCGCGGCAGTTGCGCTTCGCGGGCAACACCGTGGTGAAGCTCGGCGAGGGATCGGACCTCTTCGTGCGCGTGGCGCTGGACACGACCCTCGCTCGGCCCGCGTTGACCGTCGAACGAAACCTCTCGTCCGGGTTCAGCGCCGCGCTCGCATGTGAGAGCTGCTCTCCGCCCGAGGGCGGGTGCGATTGGGATCCGGGAGGGCTCCGGGTGTGGCTCGAGACCATCTCCGGCGAGGAGCCGGAGTTCGTAGACATGGACGGGCGGGACTTCCGGCTCCGTGCCGGGTCGCCGGGCTTGCCGGAGAACAACCCCTGCGGCGTCTTGATCGGTGCGCTCCCGGGAGGTGGGCCATGAGCCGAGGCTTGCTGAGCCTGATAGCGCTGGCGGCCCTTATCGTACTGGCGACAAGCGGCGGCGCACAGCAGGCAGCGTTTCCGTGGAGCGCGGAGGTGCGCCTGACGGACCACCCCGACAGCTCGTTCTCGGACTGGCCGGCGTCCGTGCCGCTGGCGTACGCGCGGACGAGGGATTGCCTGCACGTGATCTGGCGGGACTTCATGCTGCGGACGTCAGACTGCAATCCAGCTCAGGACCTATGCTGGCACTACACGCACCAAGTCGGCTGGCAGGGTGCCGACTGGGGTGGCGAGTCCGGAGTCGCGAGCGGGACGAAGGGGATCTGCGTGATCAGCGGCCCCAACCCGGACCTTTGGGACAACGCCGGCAACATCGTCGTGGACGCCAAGGGACGCGCGCACTTCGCGTGGGAAAGCGCTGGCGAGGCGACCATGAGAGTACGCTACCGGTGGCGCGACGAGCTGTCACCCTCCGGCGACTGCCGATCGTTCCAGATGACCGCCGCCGAAGAAGGGGACTCCACCTGTGCACTTCACGGCTGGGTCGACAGCCGAGAAGCTGTCGTGAGCCCACTCGATCGCGGGTCGTTCAACCCGAGCCTCCTGATCACCCGGCCTGACTTCGACGACGCCGGTTTGGATACGGTGGAGATCGTGCACCTCTTCTACCAGAGGCACATCTACTTCGGAAACACGGTCTCACGGGCGGTGCACCGTTGGAGGACGGTGGGGAATCGGCAGAACGGATGGGCGATGGGACCGTGGATGCCCGCTGGCCCTGACTCCGAGTCCGTGATCCTCGAGACGACGACCGCCGGGGGCATCGGTTCCGTTTCGGGTGCCGTCGACGCGACGACCGGCCGCCTCTACGTCGCCTACGGGTTGGATGTCAGCGGGACCGTCACCCACTGGGTCGCTGACGCGGCCGGTCCGGGCCTCACGTGGACGTCCGAACAGCTCGGACCCTCGAGCAGTTGGACCACCCCGGGACCGCCCGTGATCGCGGGAGGGCGAGACGGTCGCATGTACGTCCTGTGGACCGAGTGCCAAGTGTGCGATGGCGCGACTTCGCAGTACCGCGTCGTCCTTCGCATGAAGGATGGCTCGGATCCGTGGGGGCCCATCGTCGTCGTCAGCTCGCCTTCCCTCGTCTGGCAATCTACCGATCCCCATGCTACGCGAGCGCATCTCGCCGTGCGGGAGACCTCGATCAGCTCGGAGGTGCACCTCGTCTGGACGCAGGACAAGGGGAACGAACGCAAGATCGTGCATCGGTATCTCGCAAGCGGAGGAGATCCAGAGAGCGTCGATGACTGGAGCGAGCCCATGGTGCTCGCGACGACGAGCCTAGGCGTGAGCGGTGCGAAGATCCACTCGGATGGGGGCCTCTTGTTCGTGCAGTGGCAGGACTTCCGCCACTACGTCCAAGGGTCCTTCAGCATGGAGATGTACCACCGCTGGGGGCCGGACGCGACGACCGGAATCGCGGAGATCGAATCCGCCGGCGGGGCGACGAGGTTCCGCGGCTTCTTCCCGACTCCCTTCCGGACCGAGTCGGTCGGAAGGCTCACGATCGGATCCGAGGACCAGGGGGACCGAGTCGTCGTGGCGATCTACGACGTCCGCGGGCGGAGGGTCCGGGAGATGGTGAAGCCGGGCGCCGCGGCGGGCACGTACGAGGTACACTGGGATGGGCGGGATCAGTCGGGAGACCGCGTGGGAGCCGGAGTCTACTTCGTCCGGGTGGCCGTCGGGGAGAGGTTGGAGCACCAGGGAAAGCTCGTCTACTTGAGGTGACGCCATGTACAAGACCGGCAAGAGGCTTGCGGCGGCGCTGATCGTGGGGGCGTCCGGGCTGGCGGCCTCCGGCGCCGTGGCCGATGTGCTGACCGTGTGCCCGGACGGTTCCGCAGACTACACGAGGATCCAGAATGCGATCGACGCGGCGGCGGACGGGGACATCGTGCAGCTGTGCGACACGTTCTTCCCGGCGAGCAACGCGGGACTGACCGACTTCCGCGGCAAGGCAATCACCGTGAGGTCAGCCAGCGGCGACCCAGAGCTGTGCACGATGCACGCGCGCTTTCTCTTCATGACGGGAGAGGGTCCGAACTCC
>CAYYFX010000029.1:0-19804 GCA_964471155.1 uncultured Gemmatimonadota bacterium
CGCGTCGCGCGCCTAGAACGACATCGACAGCGTGACGGCGCCGAACTCGTCGTGCCCACCCTGCGTCTCGAACTCCCGCGTGCGCACGACGTGCGTGTAGCCCAGGCGCGTGCTCCGCCACGTCACCACGAACCCCCACTGCAAGTCGCCGACGAGGGGGAGACGAGCCACGCGACGACTGTCCCGGAAGGTGTTGCCGTCGAGGAAGATGTTGCGCGCCACGGCGCGGCCCTCCGACCCGGCGAAGACATACCAACCGAATCCGCCCGTCGTGGCGAGGTAGCCCGATCCCGGCACGCTCGGCTGGATGACCGGGGGGCCGTGGTCGCGGGGGAGATGCGAACCGCAGCGGAGCATGACCCCTGCGTTGCCGTAGGTGTAGACGTTGCCGAGGGCGCCGCCGACGTGCGGCGCCAAGTCCAGGTGGAGCCCGAGGAGCGTGGCGGCGGCCACCTCGCGCCAGCTGCGCTGGCTCGTGAGGAGGACTCCCACTTCGTTTCCGAGTTGCGTGTCCCACCCGCGCGGCTCGGTCAGGTCGCGGACCTCGTGAACCAGTCTCTGACTCGCCTCGGCCAGGGACGCCGGACCGACGACGCCCAGTGTGAGCCCGATCTGATCCAGTCGTCGCCCGCTCTCGACACTGAGGCCCACGGTGCCGTACAGCCATCCCGCGTAGGGACGGTCGTCCTGCGGAGGGTCCGCGAGGGAGATGTCGCGCGGTGTGTACATGTTCTGGCCGATCGCGTAGCCGTGGTACACGCGCCCTTCTTCGGGGAACCAGGGCAGCCTCGCGGCGACGTGCGAACCCCAGCTCGCAATCCCCTCGCCCGTCGTGGCCCAGGCGAGGGACACGCCGCTCGTGTAGTCGCGATCGTGACCATAGAAGAGGTCGTTCTCGACGAGGAGGCTCCATCCGCCGACCTCGATCGCGTCTTCGCCGACAACCGGCGAGGTGACGGCCGAAGCGGCGAGCACGAGGAGCGCGGCGGTAGCGAGGCGCCCGGGCCCGCGAGCGAGGAGATCGACGGCGAAGGCGCTCATCTCGGCCTTCTCGTTTCGGGGCGGACCGCCGCCCGGCAGTCCGTCGACCGGCAGAGGAATATGATCGCGGAGCGAGGCCCCGAACAGGGGACGGGACGCGACCGGGGTGACCGCGGCGTCCGGAGGCGACGACCGACCGCCGGCGCGGGCCCCGCGAACCCCTCCCTCGTTGCCACCGGTTAGCGTCAGGAAGCCGGGCGCCAGCGCCTGCGCCAGTGAGTCCCTCGGAAATAGTGGATCCACTTGCCAGCAATATAGCGAGCGATACATTGGGTCCGACCACGGGGAGGCGGGGCACGATGACGCACGGATCGGCGGAGACGACCGAGGCCGGCAGCGGACGTGAGCGGCTGCTCGATGCCGCGGTGCACCTCTTCGCGGTGAAGGGCTATGCCGCGACCTCCGTGCGCGACATCGTGCGCAGCGCCGGCGTGACGGCGCCTGCCCTGTACCACCACTTCGGAAACAAGGAAGGCCTCTTCCTCGCCATGGTGCGCCGGGGCGTGCAGCGGGTGGACCTTGTCCGGCGGGAAGCGCTCGACACCGGCGGTTCGGCCACGGAGCGGATCGTGCGGCTGAGCCGCGCGTACGCCGCGGTGCGCCGGGAGCTGCCCGAGGTGGCCCGGGCCATCGAGCAGGCCGTGGCGGGTCCGCCGGGCGCCGCGCCGTCGATCGACGTCGAGGCGCTCGCCCGCGAGCGGTACCGGCAGTTCGAGGAGCTCGTGAGGGAGGGGATGGAGAGCGGGGAGTTCCGCCCGTGCGTGCCGCGACACGTGGCCATGATGCTGGTGGGCGCGATCGACGTCGCTCTGCGCCCGTTCCGATGGGATCCGTGCGGCGAGGGCCCGGAGGGTGCGCTCGAGGGGATGCTCGCGGTGATCCTGTCGGGGATCGCGCCCGTGGTCGACTGAAGGGGCGACCCAGCGGCGACAGGAGGTGGATCGATGACCGCAACTCAAGGGCCTCGGACGTTTCTCCGCAACCTCGCGGTCGGGGCGGCGGTCGCGTTGCTCGTGCAGGGCTGTGGCCGGCCGGCGGACGGTCCGCCGCCGGGTCCCATGCCCGTCGGTACGGTGACGCTCGCGCCCGAGCGGGTCGTCCTGACCACGGAACTGCCCGGACGGACCGCACCGTACCTTGTGGCGGAGGTCCGGCCGCAGGTCAGCGGGCTCCTGCAGCGTCGCGCGTTCGAGGAGGGCGCCGACGTACGCAAAGGGGAGCTGCTCTACCAGGTCGATGCCGCGCCGTACCGGGCCGCCGTCGAGCAGGCCGAGGCGGCGCTGGCCATGGCGGAAGCGAACCTCCCGGCCGCCCGCTCGCGCGTCGAGCGGCTTCGTCCCCTCGCGGACATCCGCGCCGTCGGCCAACAGGACCTCGACGACGCCGAGGCGGCGCTCCTGCGCGCCGAGGCGAGCGTGGCCGCGAGTCGCGCGGCGCTGGAGAGCGCCCGTATCAACCTCGCCTGGACGCCGATCGAGGCGCCGATCTCCGGACGCACCGGCCGCTCGAACGTGACCGCGGGCGCGCTGGTCACCGCGTACCAGCCGATGCCGCTCGTCACCATCCAGCAGCTCGACCCGATGTACGTCGACGTCCAGCAGTCGTCGTCCGGGCTGCTGCGGCTCAAGCGGATCCTGTCGAGCGGCGCGTTGACCCGGGACGGCGAGTCGGCGAGTCGGGTCCGGCTCCGGCTCGAGGACGGCACGCCCTACGCGCACGCCGGAACGCTCCAGTTCCAGGACGTCACCGTCGCGCCGACGACCGGATCGGTCACCTTGCGCATGATCTTCCCGAACCCCGATCTCGAGCTCCTGCCCGGCATGTTCGTGCGCGCGATCGTCGAGGAGGGAGTCGACGAGAGCGCGATCCTCGCGCCGCAACAGGGCGTATCGCGCGATCCGCGCGGGAACGCCGTCGCGCTGGTGGTGGGTCCGGAAGGCACGGTGGAGGCGCGCCGGCTCGAGCTGGGACGGGCGATCGGCAGTCGCTGGCTCGTCGTCACGGGGCTCGCCGCGGGGGACCGGCTCATCGTCGACGGGCTGCAGAACGTTCGGCCGGGCATGCCGGCCCGGGCGGTCCCGGTGGACCTCGACGCGCCGCCCGCGCCCGCCGCACCGGAGGGACCCCCGAAGGAGACGGAGGAGGCCGAAGCGCGGGTGGCTTCCGCCGTTCCGCCGGACCGGGCGGAGTAGGCGCTCATGTCCAGGTTCTTCCTCGACCGCCCCGTCTTCGCCTGGGTCATCGCCATCACCATGATGCTGGGCGGGGCGCTCGCCATCTACCGGCTGCCGGTCGCGCAGTACCCGCCGGTCGCGCCGCCCTCGATCTCGATCATGGCGTTCTACCCGGGCGCCTCGGCGGAGACCGTCGAGAACAGCGTCGTCCAGATCATCGAGCAGAAGATGACCGGGCTCGATCGCATGATCTACCTCCAATCCTCCAGCGATGCCGCGGGGTCGGGGTCGCTGACCCTCACCTTCGAGCCCGGCACCGATCCCGACCTGGCGTGGGCGAAGGTCCAGAACAAGCTGCAGCTCGCCATGCCGATGCTGCCCGAGGTGGTGCAGCAGACCGGCCTGCGGGTGAGCAAGTCGACCCGCAACTTCCTGATGATCGTGGCGCTCACGACCTCGGACACGACCTGGACCAACGTCGACCTGACCGACTACCTCGTGTCGCACGTGGAGAACGTGCTCGCGCGCGTGCCCGGAGTGGGGGAGGTCGAGACCTTCGGCACCGGCTACTCCATGCGCATCTGGCTCGACACCGACAAGCTGACCGAGTACGGCATGACCGTCGCCGACGTCGTCGCGGGCGTCCGGGCCTACAACGCGGAAGTCTCCGCCGGGCAGTTCGGCGGGGCGCCCGCCGTGCCGGGGCAGCGGTTGAACGCGTCGATCCTCGTGCAGTCGCTGCTGAAGACCCCCGAGGAGTTCGCCGCGGTGCCGCTGCGCACGAACGCGGACGGGTCGGTGGTGCGCGTCTCCGACGTCGGTCGCACCGAGCTCGGCTCGGAGCTGAACGACATCGTCGCCGACTACAACGGCCAGCCCGCGACGGCGCTGGCCATCCGGCAGGCCGCGGGGGCCAACGCCCTCGACGTGGCGGATGCCGTGAAGGCGGAGCTGGAGGAGCTGTCGAGGTATTTCCCGGAGGGGATGCAGGTGGTCTATCCCTACGACACCACGCCCTTCGTGAAGGTCGCGATCGGGGAGGTGGTGAAGACCCTCCTCGCGGCGATCCTCCTCGTCTTCCTGGTGATGTTCCTGTTCCTCGGCAACCTGCGCGCCACGCTGGTGCCGACGATCGCGGTGCCGGTGGTGCTGCTCGGCACCTTCGGCGTCCTCGCCCTGTTCGACTACTCGATCAACATGCTGACCATGTTCGCGATGGTGCTGGCCATCGGCCTGCTGGTGGACGACGCGATCGTCGTGGTCGAGAACGTCGAACGCCTCATGAGCGAGCACGGCCTGCCGCCGCGCGAGGCGACCGCGCGGTCCATGGACGAGATCCAGAGCGCGCTGGTGGGCATCGGGCTCGTCCTGGCCGCGGTGTTCGGACCGATGGCGTTCTTCCCGGGATCGACGGGCGTCATCTACCGGCAGTTCTCCGTCACCGTCATCGCCTCCATGCTGCTGTCGGTGCTGGTGGCCCTGATCCTCGCGCCGGTGCTCTGCGCGTCGTTCCTGAAGCCGGTGGCGAAGGGACACGCGGCGGCCGAGACGGGCTTCCGCATCCTGCGCCCCTTCTTCCGCCGGTTCAATCAGCGGTTCGATCACCTGCGCGGCGCGTACGAGGGCGCGGTGGGGCACGTCCTCGACCGTCGCCGTCGCTACTTGGCGGTCTTCCTGGTGGTCGTCGCGGCCATGGCGGCGCTGTTCGTCCGCATGCCGACCGCGTACCTCCCCGAGGAGGACCAGGGAATGCTCCTGATGTCCGCCCAGACGCCGCCCGGCTCCACGCTCGAGCAGACCGAAGCCGTCGTCGAGGACGTGCAGAGGTACTTCCGGGAGAACGAGGAGGACGCGGTCGAGTCGAGCCTGGGACTCGTGGGGATCGGCTTCGGGGGCCGCAGCCAGAACCAGGCCATGATCTTCGCCAAGCTCCGGGACTGGGAGGAGCGCGACCGGGGGGAGCTGAAGGCGAAGGCGGTCGCCGCCCGGGCCACGCCGATGCTCTTCGGGATGCGGGAGGCGAGGGCCTTCGTGTTCCCGCCGCCGGCGATCCCGGAGCTCGCGTCCGCCACCGGCTTCGACCTGATGCTGCAGGACCGGGGCGGCCTCGGCCACGAGCAGCTCATGGCGGCGCGCAACCAGCTGCTCGGCATGGCCATGGGCGACCCCCGGCTCACGCGCGTCCGGCCGCTCGGCATGGAGGATGTGGCCCAGTACAAGGTGGACATCGACTGGGAGAAGGCCGGGGCGCTGGGCGTGCCCCCGGCCCTCGCCCAGGGCTACCTCTCCGGTGCGTTCGGCAGCGCCTACATCGGCGACTTCGTGCAGGGGGGGCGGGTGAAGCGGGTCTACGCGCAGGCGGACGCCCCCTTCCGGATGCTGCCCGGCGACCTGGACCGGCTGCATCTGCCCAGCGTGCGCGGGGGTCTCGTGCCGCTCTCCGCGATCGCCTCCGGCCGATGGGTCTACGGATCTCCGCAGCTCTCCCGCTACAACGCCGTCCCGGCGATCAACCTCCAGGGCGAGGCGGCGGCGGGCCACAGCTCCGGCGAGGCGATGCTCGCGATGGAGGAGCACATCGCGAAGCTCGCGCCGGGGATCGGTCACGAGTGGACCGGCCTCTCCTACCAGGAGCGCCGGGCGCAGGCGCAGGCCGGGCTGCTCTACGCGTTCTCGGTGCTCGCCATCTTCCTCGTGCTGGCGGCCCTGTACGAGAGCTGGACCATCCCGATCTCGATCGTGCTCGTCCTGCCGCTCGGCGTGCTGGGGGGGGTGGTGGCGTCCTCGCTGCGCGGCCTGCCCAACGACGTCTACTTCCAGATCGGACTGCTCACCGTGCTCGGCCTGACGACCAAGAACGCGATCCTCATCGTGCAGTTCGCGCAGCGATACCGCCTGCAGGGGATGAAGGTCATCGAGGCGACGCGGCTGGCCGCGAAGGTCCGGTTGCGGCCGATCGTCATGACGTCGCTGGCGTTCGGGTTCGGCGTGCTGCCGCTGGCCGTCGCGCGGGGTGCGGGCGCCGGGGCGCAGACCGCGATCGGCACGAGCGTTCTCGGGGGCATGCTCAGCGGGACGTTCCTCGCGGTCCTCTTCATCCCGCTCCTGTACGTCGTGATCGTTCGCCTGATCGGGCGCCGGCGCGTTCCGGTCGCGGACGCGGCGACGTCGGGTCTGGCGCCGGCCGCGGGCGGGGGGGACGTGGCATGAGGACGGTGACCACGCTCGCGGCCGCGGTCGTCCTGGCGGGCTGCTCGATGATCCCGGGATACGAGCGTCCGCCGATGCCGGTGCCGGACGAGTTCCCGTCCGCGACGACGACGACGGTGGCGACCGCCGCCGAGCCCGGCTGGCGGGAGTTCTTCGCCGACGAGCGGCTGCAGGCGGTGATCGAGCGCGCGCTGGCGGACAACCGCGATCTGAGGATCGCGGGACTGCGCGTCGAGCAGGCCGCCGCGCTGTACCGGATCCGGCGGGGGAGCCTGACGCCGTCCATCGGGGCGCAGGCCGCCGGGGACGTGCGGAGGCTGCCGGGAAGGATGACCGAGTCCGGCGACGCCTCGACGGCCGAGCAGTGGACGGTGGAAGTGGGGTTCCTGTCCTGGGAGATCGATCTCTTCGGACGCCTGCGCAGCCTGAAGGCCGCCGCCCTCGAACGGTACCTGGCCACCGAGCAGGCGCGGCGTGCCGTGCAGACCTCGCTGGTGGCCGCCGTGGCGGCGGGCTGGCTGCAACTGGCGGCGGACACCGAGAGCCTGCGGCTCGCCGAGGCGACCATCGCGGCACAGGCCGCCACCCGCGACCTCGTACAGGCGAGCCACGACGCGGGGGTGGCGTCGGCCCTCGACCTGAGCCAGGCCAAAGGCCAGGTCGCGACGGCGCAGGCCAGCCGGGCGGCGTTCGCGGGGGCCGTGGAGGTGGACCGGCACGCGATCGGGGTGCTGGTGGGCTCGCCGCTTCCGGACGAGCTCCTGCCGGACGCCCTGGCCACGCTCGCCGCCTGGCCGCCGCTCGCGTGCCCCCTGCCGTCCGAGGTGCTGCTCGACCGTCCCGACATCCTCGCCGCGGAGCATCAGCTTCGCGCGGCCAACGCCGACATCGGGGCCGCGCGCGCGGCCTTCTTCCCGAGCATCTCGCTGACCGCCGCGGCCGGCACCCTCTCGCCCGATCTCTCGCACCTGTTCGCTTCCGACACCGGGAGCTGGCGATACTCCCCGGTCATCCAGACCCCGATCTTCACGGGCGGAGGGCTGCGGGCGAACCTCAGGGCGGCGAGGCTCGAACGCGAGATCGCCGTGGCGGGCTACGAGAAGGCGATCCAGTCGGCGTTCGCGGAGGTGGCGGATGCGCTCGCCCTGGGCGGCGCGCTCCAGGAGCGCCGGACGGCGTGGGACGACCTGCTCGCATCGCTCGAGGAGACGCTCCGGCTCTCCGAGGCCCGCTACCGGGCCGGTATCGACGGCTATCTCGCGGTCCTGGTGGCGCAGCGCGCGCTCTACGCCGCGCAGCAGTCGGACGTCGCGCTGCGGCTGGCCGAGAAGACCAACGGCGTGGCCCTGTACAAGGCCCTGGGCGGCGGGAGCGGGAACCACGGGACGTGACGTGGCCATTACATGACGCCGCCCGGCTCGGGCTCCGCACGTTCGACACGTCACTCCGCGACGATGAGACCGTGCCGCACCCCCGCCGCCGCCAGCTCGATGACGTACCCCACCTGCTGCAGGCGCGCCACGTCATCGTCCCTCGCCCAGTCCCCGGAGTCGGTTCGTCCGGCCAGCTTCCGCAGGGCGATGCGGAAGGACTTGCGCATCGGCTCGGGAGTGGAGTGTCCGGCCGCGAAACCGGTCAGGAGCCCCTTGTTGTAGCCCAGCGCCTCTTCGCGCGTGGCTACCGGGTCGAAGGCGTTCGCGTTCACGACGAAGCGCCGTCCGAACCGGGTGACGGCATGGTCCCAGTTCCACTTCAGGACGCCCATGGTGAACCCCTGCGCGAATCCGCTCATGTGACCGCGCTGCCGGGCGATCTGCCGCGCCTGGTAGTAGCCGGATCCGAGCATCACCCAGACGCCGGCCGCCACGACGATCGGCACCCCGGCCGTGAGGGCCAGGCCGCCCGCTCCCGCGACCGACGCGCCCACGGAGGTCCCGCGCACGGCGACGTTGCTCAACGGGCCGGCGATCCGTACCCAGCGCCAGACCGGCGCGGTCCGGGCCGCCAGCGGCGCGAGCTCGCGCGCGGCGATCTGCTCGATCCACACCGGTCGTCGCGCGATCAACTTGGCGATCTCCTGGGCCATCGTGGAGATCGACTCGATCGTCTCGATGGACATGGCGCACGCACCTCGATTCCGGGTTCGGGCGGGCGGGGCAGCGCTTCGGGGGGCGCCGACATCCGGAGTACGTCCGGCGCCGGGGTCCTGAACGCGGCGCGGCGGGAGCCGTCGGGGGATCCGGGGAGATGGCCGCCGGAACGCGCGCGGGTAACTTGGTCCGCCACGAGAGGCCGGCGCGCCGGCCAGGACGGGTCCGCGAGTGAACCTGGCGCGACATCTCCACCGGGATCTCATCCTGCTCGAGTTCCGCACGCGGGACCTCGCGCCGGAGGAGCGCGCGGAGATCGCGGCCGAGCGGTACCTCCTGGCCCAGAAGGAGAGGATCCTGGAGGAGCTGGTGGAGCTCCTGGACCGCTCCGGCCGCGTGAGCAGCCGCAAAAGGCTGCTCACGGATCTCTGGAACCGGGAGAAGAAGGCGGGCACGGGGCTCAAGGGCGGCATCGCGGTGCCGCACGTGCGCACCGGCCAGGTGAAGGAGTGCCTCTTCGCCTTCGCCCGCTCCACTCCGGGGCTGGAGTTCGGCTGCCTCGACGGACGCCCGGCCCACCTCTTCTTCGTCCTCGTGACGCCCCCGTACGAGGACGCCGTGTACCTCCGGCTGTACAAGCAGCTGGCCACGGCCCTGTCCTTCGCCGGGCAGGACCTCCTGCACGAGTTCCTGCGTGCGCGCGACGAGGGCGAGATCCTCCGGGCGATGCGAACGCTGGAGTGACCCGCCGCGGGCGCGAGCGTGCGCGTCAGCGGAGGAGCAGCGTCTTCGCGGCGACGGGCCCGCCGGAACGCTCCGCCGCACGGATGAAGTAGACGCCGGAGCCCGCGCGCGCGCCCGTGCCCTCGCGCCCGTCCCACGGGAACGCGTGTTCGCCCGGCGGAAGGAAGCCGTCGTGGAGCTGCGCGACGCGGCGGCCCGCGACGTCGTGCACCGTGATCGTCCAGATGCCGGCGCCGGCGGCGCGCAGCACCACGTCGCCGCGATCGGCGCCGGGACCGCGCCCGACGCGGCGCACCACGAGCTCCGGCGCGACCGGGCGGCGCGCGGTCGCTCCCGGTTCGAACCACGTGGGATCCCGGGTCCACGCCCCGGAGAGGATCTCGTCGACCGTGCCGACGCCCACGCCGCGCGCCTCCGCGTAGTCCAGGACCGCCTGGAGCATGGCGCTCTCGACGCAGTACGGCGTCGTCCCGCACTCCGGCGCGACGATGTGGCTGTTCAGGATGAGCCAGCCCCCGGCGCCGACCGCCTCGTCGACGTACTCCCGGTACTCCTCGATCGTCTTGAACCAGTTCGTCCCCTTCGTGACCAGCATCCACGGGTCCGCCGACGCGGGGTGGGGGTTCACCGCGTTGCCGGTCGCGCGGTTCGACGCGTAGTACTGCGGCACGAGGGCGAGCACGCGCGCGTCGTAGGCCCCGTGCGGCAGCGCGAAGTGCGGCGCGGCGAACCCGTGGTCCACGAGCGCCTGGCGCGAGAGCTCCAGCTCGTCCCGGATCCCCTCCTCGGACAGCTCCGGCAGGTGCGGGTGGGTGAGGGTGTGGCTGCCGATGTCCCAGCCCGCGTCGCCGAGCTGGCGCAGTTCGGCCCAGGACAGGTACAGCGTCGACGTCCCCTGCTCGCGCCACTCGATCCACTGCGGCACGACGTACGCCGTCCCGACGACGCCACGCGCCCGGAGCGCCGGCAGCGCGTACAGCACCTGCGTGACGTGCCCGTCATCGAACGCGAAGGTCATCATCGCGGAGTGGACCCGGACGATGCCGCGGCGCGCGAACGTGCCATGCGCGCGCGTGACGATGCGGGCGACCACGGCGTACGCGCCCGGCTCCTCGAACACGTGGGAGACGGCGAACCCGGATGCATCGACGATGCCGTCATCCTGGAAGTCCCAGTCGACGCGAAGGATCCGGTCGGCGCCGGGCCGGTACCAGGCCACCTCGAACCGGACCGGGAGCGGCGCGATGCCGCGGCCCGGCTGCGCCGTCAGGCCGATGTCCACGACCGTCGGATCGTCGGCCACCGCGCGCTCGAGCCGGGCCGCCTCGGCCGCCCCGGCCAGGAGGCCGACGACCAGGACGACCCCCGGGTGGATCGCACGTGCACCGAGGGACCGCCGCATCGCCGCACCTCCCCGGACCCACGGGCCGCCCGCAGCGGCATCGTGTCCGGATCCCGATGGCCCCAAGTTATTCCCCGATCACCCGGAAAACCAGAGCAAACGATCCTGTTGCATCCGAGGTGGTTCGAAGATTGGGGCCGAGCCCGGGGAAGCCCTTGCGGCGGGCCGAGTTCGAGAGGGCGGTGATGCAACCGATGCAAGTGGCGAAGGGATGGTGAGTTGCGGTCCACCCGCCCCATTCTTCGCACCACAAGGGGGGCAACGGGATGGTGTCGGCTGGGCGGGAGGTTGTGGCGGCCGGGAGTCGCCGGAGGCGATCCCGCATCCGTACATGCGTCCGTCGCGGACCGGGAAGGCCTACTAGCCCCGCGCGCGGATCGCGGCGGCCAGCGCGAGCGCCTCCGCGTCTTCCGGCCGGCGGCGGAGGTGCTCCGCGCAGAGCTGCGCCGCGCCGGCGAGGTCCCCCGCGTTGAATTTCACCTTGGCGAGCGGAAGGAGCAGCGCGTCGCGATTCTGCGGGACGAGGCGCAGGAGCGTGCCGAGGTAGAGGTCCGCCGCCCGCCAGTCCCCGCGTTGCATGGCCACGCCGCCCGTGAATCCGAGGAAGGCCTGGAGGTCCGCCGGGCGCGCCCTGTCCAGGAAGGGCTGCTCGAACCCGGGCGCGAGCTCCCCTCGATCGTCCAGGATGCGGCGCGCGGACGGCACGATGCGATGGATCCACACGTCGGGACCGAGGCGCGTGGGCGACGCCGGCACGTGGCGCACCAGCTCGCAGTACCGCGCGAGATCGTCGTAGAACGCGTTCTGCCGGGGGAAGCGGTCCGCGAGGGCTTCGTAGCGGCCCCGCGCCTTGCCCGAGACCACCACGTAGTCGTAGTCCAGGTAGTGGCGCAGGTCGTAGTAGAGGTCCGCGCCCTCGGCCGCGGTCATGTACAGGTTGAGGATGTAGCGATGGACGAAGGGCCGCTCGGCCAGCTCCGCTCGCTGCGCGAGGGTCAGCCGGCGCCAGACGCCGCGGCCGGCGAAGTCCGCCTCCGGGCTGCGCGGAAGCTCCGGCCCGCCGATCTCGGACGCGAACGTCACCGCCGGGCCGGCCAGCTCCTCGAGGATGAAGGCGCGCGCCTCGTTGTTCGTGCTGGTGTTCGCGTAGCGGATGTGCTGGCGCGCGCAGCTCCACGCGACCGGGACCGCGAGGAGCGCGACCCCCGCGAGCACGGCGGGACGCGCGCGCCGCGCCGCCTCCTGCGCGAGGGCGGCGGCGCCGAGCGCCACCGGGAGGAGCACCGGGAGCAGGTAGTGCTCGAACGGCGCGCGGAGCCCGCCGAGCCCGACGTAGAACGCGGCGAAGGCGGCGAGCAGCGGCCACCACGCGCCGCGGCGCCGCCACGCGGCCCACGCGAGCCCGGCGAGTCCGAGCACGGTCACGGGCCAGCCGAGCGCGCCGGGCAGCGCCTCCGCGAGGTAGAACGCCCATCCGTCGGTCCGGAGCTCGTGACCGAAGTGCCCCTCGCCCGCGAGGCGCGTGATCTGCGAGGCGAAGTCGCGCCGCGCGGTGGCGGCGTCGAGGACGGTGTACGGGCTCGCGAGGACGAAGACGCCGGCGGCGGCGACCGCGGCGAGGAGCAGCCGCGGCGCGAGGAGGCTTCGCCACGCGATCCCGGGAGGGCGTGCGAGGTGTGCGGCGACCACGCAGGGCGCCAGCAGGACCGGCGTGTACTTCGTCGCGGCGCCGAGCCCGATCCACATCGCCGCGGCCAGGGAGTCCCGGCGGCGTCCGTGGTCCACCAGGTCCGCGCACGCGGTGAGCGCGAGCGCCGCGCACAGGGCCGCCAGGCCGTCCGGCGCAACGTTCAGCGAGTACTTCACGAGGAGCGGGCTGAGCGCGAGCACGAGGCCCGTGAGCACGGCGCCGACGTCGCCCGTGAGCCGGCGCGCGAGGCGCACGCCCACGAGGACGGTGGCGACACCGAACAGCAGGTTCAGGAAGCGGCTCGGGACGAGGAGGGTGGCCACGTCCACGTGCTGCACGAAGAAGTCCAGCGGCTCGCCGTAGCGTCCCGTCCACCGGCCGAGCGCGTACTGCAGGTGCTGCAGCGCGAGGTTGACGTAGAACGAGAGCGCCGGCCAGCCGGCGGTCTGCGGATCCAGGGTCAAGCGCCCCTCGTCCCAGCCCCACATGGCGAACGCCTTCATCACCGGGAGGGTCTCCTCCTCGGGCTGCGGCAGGCCCCAGCGGAGATCCGGGATCCGCGCGAGGAAGGCGAGGGCGGCGAACGCCCAGGGCAGGAGTGCGCCGGGAGCGTCCGTGCGCGCGGGCGATGCCGCACGCGACCGGCGACTCGTGGAGGCGGGGATCTCGGCGCCGATCGGGGACTCCCTCGTCCGCGGTGGGCTCGTCCGCGGTGGGCTCGTCCGCGGGGGGCGACGCAGGGGGGCAGTATACCCGCCGGCGGGGATGTCCGGTCGAAGGCGCGGATCGCGTTCCCGGGGAGGACACCCTCCGGGAGACCCCTATGCAACGCGTCGCCGTGTATCTCGTCGGTCTGCTCGTGTCCTGCAGCGTGGCCGTCGGCGCCCGCGCCGCCGACATGGATCGGGACGGCGCGGAGGACGGCTCCCCCGCGGAGGGATCGCCGCGGTCCGGTTCCGGGGCCGCCCGGGTGGCCGTGCTCGAGATGAACACGGCGGACCCCTACGTGGGACGACTTCGCGGGCTCGGCTACGAGGTGACCACGATCCCGCGCACGTCCGGACTCGAGGTGCTGGACGACTACGAACTCGTGGTCCTTCCGCAGACGCACGCGCAGCCGTCGGTGTACGCGGTGCTCGACAGCCTCGCCGCGGACTATCACGCCTACGTGGCGAACGGCGGGCGCTTGTGGGTCGGGCAGCCGAACCCGTACGGGATGCCCGGCAACGCGGCGGACATCACGTGGGTGCCCTACCGACTCCGGCTCTGGTATGCGTACACCCTGGACGACTGCCCGCCGTCCATCGCGGACTCCACGCACTGTCTCACCGCGGGACTCGCGGGAGTGCAGTTCTCCATGCCGGGGGACCGCGTCGACGAGCTGGGGGACGAGTGGCATGTGGTCGTGCGCGGCACGTCGACGGGGCGACCGGCCGTGTTCACGGCGGACTACGGCGCGGGCACGGTCTTCGTGGAACTCGGGAACCCGGAGGAGTCGTCGTACTGCCCCATCCCCACGACGGTGTTCCGCCGCTACGCCGAGTGCCTGCTCGGGCCGGTCGTGTCGGTGGCGTCGCTCTCCTGGGGACGGCTGAAGGCGGCCTACCGGGACGGGCGGTCCGCGGCCGGGAGTCCATGACGAAGATCATGCGGCGGGATGACCCCGGTCAGGGAGTCCGCGGACGCGGAGTGATAGCGTACGGCTCGGGTGTGCCTCCGCACCCCCGGGTCGCGACGCTGCGGGACGGCTCGCGCGTCCGGGATTCCCCGATGTCCCGAAGGAGCATCGTAGGATGCGCAAGTTGCTAGCAGTTCTGGGCCTCGCCCTGATCGCGATGCCGGCATTCGCCGAGAAGCCCGCGTTCGACGCCCGCACGACGATGCCGGGCTGGGAGCCCCGTCCGGAGGCGAGCAGCCCGGCCGTGGCCTTCCTGACCGAGGGCTTCGAGGGTGTCTTCCCGCCGGCCGGTTGGACCGAGATCGAACTGGCGCCGGCTCCGTACAACTGGGCGCAGGATCCGCTGTCGGTGCACTCCGGGTCGTACTCCGCGCGCATCCAGTGGACGGCCGCGTACGTGCAGGATGAGATCCTCACCACGGGCGCGATCGACCTGAGCACGGCGTCGCCGACCGACCTCAAGCTGGCGTTCTGGATCTCCACCAACCCGTACTGGGCGTCCTCCGCGAACACGGAGGTGTTCCTCTCCTCGGACGGCACGAACTGGACCTGGGCGTGGGACGTGCTCACGGGGCTGACCGCCAACTTCGTGTGGACGGAGATCCTCGTGGACGTCGGCGCGTACGCCGGCGGCAACCTGTACGTGATGTTCAAGTACTCCGGCACCGACGGCGCGGACGTCCACCTCGACGACGTGCGGGTGGACAACATCGCCGGCCCGGTGCTGCCGCTGAACGACACGTGCGCGCTCGCCGAGGCGAACGGCTTCTTCATCCTGCCGGGCGCCATCAACCTGACCGGCAACAACGCCCTGGCCACGCACGACTACTCGCTGTCGTCCGGCAGCTGCACCGGCTACTCCAGCACGGGCCGCGACCTGGTGTGGGTGGTGGACATGCCGTCGGGCGCCACGCTCAGCGTGACCATGACCACGTCGGGCTGGGACGACTCGATCTTCCTGATCACGGACTGCGCCGATCCGCACAACACGTGCGTGGCCGGTGCGGACGAGTACCCGGACGGGTCGTCCTTCATGTACACGAACGCGGGGCCGACGACGCGGTACTACCTGATCGTCTCGGCCTACGCCAGCGGCACCGGCGACTTCAACGTCACCGGCCTGCTGGATGCGCCCGTGGCGATCGAGACCACGAGCTGGGGCCGCACGAAGGCCCTGTACCGGTAGCGCGCACGACACGCGCGAGCGCGAAGGAGGCCCGCCGGTCGCCGACCGGCGGGCCTTCGTGCGTCCGGCGGCGGGGGCGCGACGTGAGGTCGTGCAGCGTCAGGTCGAGCAGCGTCAGGCGTGCGGCGTCAGGCCGGGCGCCGGCGGTACATCGTCGCGTTGAAGTCGATGTCCTCGAGCGCCACGCCGAGCTGCCGGAGCATCGACATCGCCTGCCCGCGATGGTGGACCTCGTGCAGGACCAGCTGCGAGGCCAGGTCCGCGGGGGACGCCGTGACGATGAGACCGCGGCCGTCATCGTCCGTCACGCGGTACTCGAGCTCGGCGGTCCAGTCCCGCACCGCGGTCAGGACGGCGCGCGTCCGCGGCGCCTGCTCCGTCCAGCGTTCCTCCAGGACGGGGAAGTCCGGCGGTTCCTCCTCGCGGATGGGCCAGTCCTCGTACGGGGGCACTTCCTGCCGTTGCAGGCGCAACAGGTAGTAGCCCTCGCTGGCCAGGACGTGGGTGAGCAGTCGCGCGAGCGAACGGGACCAGCCCGGCAGCACCGTGCCGTACGCCTCGGCGGACAGCGGGCGCACCCAGTCGAACAGGCGCAGTCGCGTGTGGGCGAGATAGTCGTAGAGGCGCACCGGATCCATGGGCGAAGTGAACCGCGATCCGGCCGGGGGCGCAACCGTCCCGGCCGGCGCCGGCGTCGGCGGGCGCGCGCGCCGACCGGTTCTCCGATGGCGCCGGGGGCGGAAGCGACGGTAGGCTCCGCCGCACGCCGGTCTCCTCGTCCGGCGACGGAGGTCCGCCATGAAGCGTCACCTGCCCGGCCTCGTCACGCTGCTCGTCGCCAGCCTGGTCCTGGGCATCCTCGTCGGGGAGGTCTTCTTCGGGCTGTTCGAGAAGACCGTGCCGCCGGCCGTGATCACGACGTTCAACGCGGGCGCGGCCCACGCCGCGTTCCTCGCGTACGGGCTCGGGGCCGGGATCGTCCTGTTCCTCTGGGGCGTGCTGGCGGCCGTCGGGTCGCGCCTGTTGCGGCGGGGATCGGGTTCCTCGGGGCCTTGATCCGCCCCGGTGCGCATGGGTTATGGTGGCGGACCCACCAGGAGGCCACGATGACACGCCACCGGAACCCGATCCTCGCGCTCGTGCTTCTCGGCGCGTCCGCGTTCGCGTCCGTGCCCGCCTCGACGGCGGCCACGGCGCCCGCGTCCGCCGCGTTCGTGCCCGACCAGCTCATCGTGGGGTTCCACCCGGGCCCGACCGCCGCCGCCCGGCGGGCGCTGCACGAGTCGCTGGGCGCGCGCACGTCCACCCCGATCGAGCATGCGGAAGGGATGGATCTCGTCACGTTCGAGGCCGGCGCGGATCTGGATGCGCTGGAGCGCGCGTACCTCGTTCGCGGCGAGGTGGCGTTCGCCCACCGCAACTGGATCGGCGAGGGCGGAGGGGGCGTCGTCCCGGACGACACGTGGTACCCGGCGCAGTGGCAGTGGCACAACACCGGGCAGAGCGGCGGGACGCCGGGCGCGGACATCGAGGCCGAGGCGGGTTGGGCCCTCTCCACCGGATCGCCGGCCATCGTGGCGGCCGTCCTGGATTCCGGGATCGACTCCGACCATCCCGAGTTCGCCGGCCGGATCCTGCCCGGCTGGGACTACGTGAACAACGACGCGGACCCGGAGGACGACCACTCCCACGGCACGTACGTGGCGGGGCTGCTGGCGGCGAACGCGAACAACGCGTTCGCGGTATCCGGCGTGGACCGGCACTGCATGATCCTGCCCGTGAAGGTGCTGAACGCCGCGAACTCCGGGACGACCGCGAACCTCATCTCCGGGATCGGCTTCGCCTCCGCGCAGGGCGCCGACGTGATCAGCATGAGCCTGATCAACTACCCGTGCAGCTCCGGGCTGCAGACGGCCATGAACAACGCGAAGCTCGCCGGCGCCATCCTGGTCGCGTGCGCCGGGAACGGGGGGATCGGCAACGCCGACGTCTCGTGTCCGGGCGCCTCGACGCACACGCTCTCGATCGGCGCCAGCGACGACAACGACTGGCGCGCGTCGTACTCGGGCACGGGCGCCGCGCTGGAGTTCATGGCGCCCGGCGACCTGGCGGTGACGGTGGCGTACGGCACGTCCGCGGACACGTACCAGCTCTTCAACGGGTGCTCGTCCGCCACGCCGATCGCCGCCGGCATCGTGACGATCCTGCGCGGCGTGGCGGAGAGCCTCGGCGTGGACCTGCGCACCTCGGACGTGCGGGCCGTCCTTCGCGCGAGCGCCGTGGACCAGGTGGGCAATCCCGCCGAGGACACGCCGGGATGGGACGCGTACATGGGCTGGGGCCGGCTCAGCCTGCGTGCCGTGCTCGAGGAGTTCCTCGCCGTGACGGCGGCGCCGGCGGCGGCGCCGGATGCGGGCCCGGATCTCGTCGTCTCGCCGAACCCGGCGCGACGGGACGTCTCCCTGCGGTTCTCGCTGGCGGCGGCGGGCTGGGCGAAGGTCGCGATCTTCGACGTGGCCGGGCGGCGGCTCCGCACGCTCGCCGACGGGCCGCGGCCGGCCGGGGCGCACGACGTGACCTGGGACGGCGCGGTCGCGGACGGCGCCCCCGCGGCGCCCGGCGTGTACTTCGCGCGCGTGGAGGCGGGCGGGCGCTCCGTGCTGCGGAAGGTGACCCTGGTTCGATAGGGGGGCGCGGCGTCCGAGAGGGGACGCGGCCGCCGCTCCGGCCGTGCCGGCGTTCGCCGCGACCGCGCCGGGCGTATCCGGGGCAGGGACGCGCGCGGACGCCGGTGTGGCCGTTGCGGCGCGGGTCCGGAGGAGGCGCGCCATGTCGACCATCTTCGTGGATACGGACAACTCCGCCGTCGAACCCGAGAAGAAGCTGTACCTGGCGACGCGCGCCGGCGGGGCCGCTCCGCGGGCCGAGGCCGCCATGGCGAAGGCCGTGGTGAAGACGCTGAAGGACGCTCCCGGGTTCACGCTCATGAAGTCCGCCGCGGCGAAGGGCTACGTGATCCGGCTGTCCCTGGCGTCCGTGGAGGTGACCGGGGGCAACACGAAGTGCAGCGTCACCGGCGAGATCGTCCGCTATCCGCGCTCCGCCACCGCCAAGCGCGGCAAGGGCGAGGAGATGGTGTCGACGGCGATGACCGGGAAGGCGACGGCCTCGGGCCGCGGCGACATGGCGATCGTGGACTGCGTGGAGGCCATCGCGGAGGACCTCGCCCGCAAGAGCATCCCGCACATGCGGCTCGATTTCACGAGGCGGTAGGCGGGCCGGCTCTGCTATCCTCGGCGCCGTTCCGTCACCGGGGACCGCATGCAGCCCAGAGCCGTTCTCCTCCTCGCGGCGCGCGTCCCGGCGCCGAGCGTGCTCGTGCTCGCGCTCGCGATCGCCGCCGGGCCCGCGCCCGCGCAGTTCGTGGACCGCACCGCGGCGGCCGGCCTGTCGTGGCACCAGACCACCTGGGGCGCCGCGCTCGCCGATCTGGACGGCGACGGCTGGCTCGACGTGTACGCCGGCCACCACACCTACCTGCCTCGCCTCTTCTGGAACGAGAAGGACGGCACCTTCAACGCGAACGTCCACCCGCAGCCGTGGTCCGGTCCCCTGGACCGCCACGGCACGCTGGCCGTGCCGCTGGACGACGACGGGCGGCTCGACCTCTTCGTGGCCCACGGCGGCGACGGCGGCGCGGGTACGGAGCCGAACGAGCTGTATCGCAACGAGGGCGGCGGCACGTTCCTGCGGGTCGCGGACGCCTTGGGCATGACGGATCCCGCGGGGCGGACCCGCGCCGCATCCGCCGCGGACTACGACGGCGATCTCCGCGTGGATCTCTGGGTGGGGAAGGCGCCGGATGCGGGAGCCGGGAACGCCCTCTTCCGCAACGGCGGCGCGTCGTTCACGGACGTGGCGGCCGCCGCGGGGCTGGCGGAGCCGGAAGGCACGGTCGGCGCGATCTGGGGCGATTGCGACGACGACGGCGATCCGGACCTGCTCGTGGGCGGGGAGGAGTTCCCGCGACCCACGCGGCTCTGGCGCAACGACGGGGGGGTGTTCGCGGACGTGTCCGCGCTCTTCTCGCCGCCGCTGCCCGTCGTCTCGGGCGCGGACTGGGGCGACTTCGACGGCGACGGCGATCTCGACCTCGCGGTGTGCGACGGCATGATCGGCCTCTTCGACACCTGGGCGGCCGGCGACTCCCTGCGGTTCTTCTTCAACACGCGCTACGCGGACACCGGCGTGGACGGCCTGACCGTGCCGTCGAACGCGGACACCGCGCGCGCGGTGTTCCGGTACCGCGGCTTCCCGGACAACGCCCGCGTGTTCCTGGGGCCGTCGAAGGTGAACCCGCCCGCCGGCATCGTCACGCTGACCGACGCGTACGTGGGCGCGCCGGACTTCGATCCCGGCGTGGACCTCGGCATCTTCGTGTGGCGCACGTCGCCGGGGGCGAAGTGGGAGATCCGCTGCTCCACGCCGCACGTGAACTTCGACGTGTTCGACGGCTGGCTCACGGACGGCTTCCCGATCTCCGGCGTGACGCCGCAGCTCCTGGACGATCCGGGCTTCGTGCCCGGCGG
>CAYYFX010000029.1:19904-39508 GCA_964471155.1 uncultured Gemmatimonadota bacterium
GGCATGGCGCCCGGAATCCACACCGTCCGGGAAGGGGAGACGCCGTCGGGGGCGCCGGCGCCGGGCGCGATGGCGGACGGACGGCTCCGGTTGCATGGGCCCGCCCCGCAGCCTGCGCGCGGCGCGCAGGTCCTGGAGATCCGCGGCGCGGCCGGGCCCGTTCGCGCGGAGGTCTTCGACGTCGCGGGGCGGCGCGCGCGCGTCCTGAGCGCCGTCGGGGAGGGCGCGGGACCGCGGACCCTGGCCTGGGACGGCCGCGGGGACGACGGCCGGCGCGTCCCTGCCGGGGTGTACCTCGTGCGCGTGAGCGATGCGCGGGGACGCGCCGCCACGGCGCGCTGCGTCCGGCTGGATTGACCGGCGGTTGAATCCCCCCCGCGGCGCGGGTTAGGGTGCCGGGGTCTGCACGGCGCGTACCGCACGGGCGGGCCGGCAGGCCGGCGAAGCAACCGGTTCGACTTCCAGGCGGTCGCCGCGAGGCACGACCGGAGAGGAGACCGAACATGAAGTTGCGAGTGGCATCGATCACGGCGGCCGTCGTCCTCTCGACGGCTGCGGCGCATGCGCAGCTCGTGGTGGGGAGCGACCAGACCGCTCCCGCGACGATCTGGCACATCGATGTGGCGACGAGCGCGGCCACCGCGCTCTACACGGGAGGTACCGACGCCCAGTGCTGGGGCATGGCGTACGACCCGGCCACGAACAACCTGTTCTGGAACAACGGCAGCACGCTGTACAGCTCCCCGTTCAGCATGGGGGGGCTGCTTCCCACGCTGCTCGGCACGATGACGTACAACGGCAACACCGTGAACTTCGTGGGCCTCGGCTTCCGCAACGGCAAGCTGCTGGGCACGCGGAACATCTCGGTGGAGGCCGTGTACGAGATCGACCCGATCTCGCTCGTGGCCACGCAGCTGTACGTGTACCCGAGCACGTACGACTTCGGCGGCGTGGACGTGGACGCGGCCACGACGCTGCTGTACGGGCTGAACGACGCCACCGGCGGCGGCGGTCGCGGCCTGTACGAGGTCGACGTGGGTGCGGCGACCGTCACGCTCCGGGCGCCGTACCCGCCCGGCGAGACGGACCTCGACGGGCTCGCGGTGCACAATGGCACGGCGTACTACGTGTCGGACCAGCCCGGCACGTTCTACCTCTACGACGTGGCCAGCGGGACCCAGACCGGCACCCTGACCTCGCCGTTCACGGCCAGCGCGGTCTTCTCCGCGGCGGCCTATGTGCCCGGCGGCCCGGTCTCGATCGAGGCGCAGAGCTGGGGCAGCGTGAAGAACCAGTTCCGGTAGCCGTCGGGCGCCGGACGCATGCGATCGGGGCGGTCACCGCGCGGGTGGCCGCCCCTTCGTGTCCGCGCACCCCGACGGGGTCCGCCGTTCGTTTCGTCCGCCGTGGACCGTTCCCCGGGTGTCCCCGCCAGGACCCTCGAAAGGAGCGAAGCCATGGCGATCTCCCTCTGCCGCCCGGCGGGAGTGATCCACTCCCACGACGTGCCCGGCTTCAAGTACCGCGCGGACTGGGTCTGGAACGTGCCCGCCTCGGCCTCGGTGGCGAACATCGCGAGTTGGCTGCAGGCGATCGCGTCGGACGCGGACAAGGCCATCCGGAGCCTCGTGATCAACTGCCACGGCAGTCCCGGCTTCCTGCACATCGGTCAGGGGATCGGTGCGGCGGACGTTCCCCTGCTCTCGGCGCTGCAGGGGACGGGTCTCCTGCACATCTGGATCGTCGCCTGCGAGGTGGCGAGCGCGGGAGCGGGTCTGGCCCCGGGCGGGCACGAAGGGCGGCACTTCTGCGCGCGGCTGGCCACGACCACGGGTGCGAAGGTGATGGCGAGTGACCGCACGCAGTGGGTGAATGCGCCGCGCGTTCGTCCGTACCACATCGACATCTACGAGGGCGCCGTCTACACGTTCGACCGGGACGGGTCCGTCTACGATATCGGGCGCCGCAAGCCGAACTGGATGCGACTGGTCCCGAGGCATCCCCACTGAAGGGGGGCGCTCAGGGGCGCTCGACGAGCTCCAGCGCGGCCGCGAGCTCCACGCGGAAGCGCCCGCGCCCGGACGGCACGAACCGGATCTCCGCGCACCGCTCCTCGAGGCGCCGCCGCAGCAGGATGAGGCGGCTCTCCAGGTTGTCCTTCACGTCCGGGAGGCCGAGGGTCTTGTCGAGGCGGAGTTGGCGGTTCGTGAATTCCACGCGCCCCTCGGCGCGCTGCTCGCGCAGTACCTTCCAGAGGATCCTCGCGGGCAGGCTGCGGACCAGGTACTCGCCGTCCACCAGGATGCACTCGTCCGTCCGGTAGTACGCCACCTCCAGCCGCGCCCGCGGCGCGGGGTGTGCGGCGGCGTGCTCCACCGGGCGCGGGGGCGCCGGGTCCTCCGCGTCGTCGCTGCGCTCGCGCAGCAGCGCGTTCTGGATGGCGATGGCCAGGTAGCCGCCGAGCACCTCGAGGTACGTGCGGTCCTCCTCGTGGAACCGGTACGGCGCGTCGCTCTCGATGCAGAGCACGCCGAGCAGCTCGTCGCGCACGAGCAGGGGGATGCCGAGCTGGCTGTCCGGATTCGGCAGCCCGGGCAGCGGGATGCGGCGATCCTCCGGACACAGCCCGGACTCGTGCGCGCGCTTCGCCACCGCGCTCGCGTACAGCATCTGCCGCAGCATGCCGGAGATGCGGATGGGCTTCCTCGCCTCGGCCACCACGCCGATGATCCCCTCGCCCACGCGGACCTCCGAGCCCACGCCCCCCGACGGATAGCCGCGGCTCGCGAGCATCTCGAGACGCTGCGGATCCTCCGAGACGAGGAGGATCATCGAGTGGGTGAAGCCGAAGAGCAGCTCGAGCGTCTCGAGGATGGCGTCCAGGAGGCAGTCCAGGGTGGGCGCGCGGTGGACCCGTTCCGACAGCTCCTGCAGCGCGCGCATCGTGAACGGCATCCCGGACGCGGGATCGGCGGCGGCCGCGGGGAGCGGCGGGACGTGCCGGCCCACCTCG
This sequence comes from uncultured Gemmatimonadota bacterium, assembly GCA_964471155.1. Taxonomy (GTDB): domain Bacteria; phylum ARS69; class ARS69; order ARS69; family ARS69; genus CAYYFX01. The sequence goes on from CAYYFX010000029.1 coordinate 22,918, forward strand.
TGCGCGATCCGCTCGACGGAGAGCACCTCGTAGATGTCCGCGCCGAGCAGCCGGAAGATCCCCTTGAGTCCGCTGTAGGACGCGATCGCCTCGATCCTGAGCCGCATGGACTCGAACAGCGGGCCCTCGGTCTCCGTCCGCACGAAGCGGACGCGCAGCGCGTACGTCTGCATCGTGTCCGGGTGCAGGAGCCGGACGAGGGCGCGGGGGTTCTCCGCCACGTTGCGCTTGCTCTTGTTGAAGAACTGGAACGACAGCGCGACGTGCCGGGAGTCCACGTAGTCCACATGGCTGAGGATCGCGGCGTTCGGCATGCCGTCCTTCGAGCACGTGCACAGCCACGCCGGGATCAGGCCCTGGAAGCAGGGCGTGAGACTCTCCAGCGCGATCACGGCAGCGGCTCCCCGGTGCCGGGTCCGGGCGTCTGCTCGAACAGGTGCGTGACCCGGATCTCGAGCGCGGTGCACGGCCAGATCGACCACGCCGCGTTCAGGCCGCGCGCGATCCCGATGGCCTCCAGGTCCGCGCGGAAGGCCTCGATCTGCCGCTCCACGTGGGGCCGCTCGTTCTTCCGCGCCGGGCGGGACGCGACGAACACGCCCTTCACCTGGCAGGCGCGGTGGCTGCTGGGCAGGTCCATCGCGAGCGCGATCTCGGGGTGGACGTCCAGGGTCCGCCGCAGGGCCGCGGCGCCGTCCGGGTGCAGGAACACCGTGACGTGCGTGCGGTCGTCGTGCACGCGGGCCGCCCACGCCCAGGCGCCGTCCGGCTGCAGGTCCGTGTCCCGCGTGGCGATCACGATCGCGAGGCCGGATTCGAGGAAGGAGGCGAGCTCGTCGCCGATCCGGGGTGCGGTAGCCACGGGCCGCATCTTAGGAACAGTTTAGGAAAAGTCCAGGAATCATTGAGCAACGCGCGTGCCGAAGACCTCGTAGGTTGGGCCTTGCGCAGACGGGCTGCGCCGGACCCTGCCGAGGAGGACGACATGAATACCCGGACCGCGTTGACGCTGGCGGCCGCTTCCGCGCTCGCCGCCGCGGGAATGATCCTGACCTGGAACACGAACGTGCCCCCCGCCGACGCGGCGCCGCTGCCGGACGCGGCGCGCGGCGCGTACCTCGTGAAGGTCATGGTGTGCAACGACTGCCACACGCCCTTCGCGATGGGCCCGAACGGGCCGGAGCCGGACATGACCCGGATGCTCTCGGGGCATCCGCAGGACCTGGTGATGCCGCCCGCGCCGGTGCTGGGCGAGGGACCGTGGGTGTGGTCGGCCGCGGGCACGAACACGGCGTTCTCCGGGCCGTGGGGGGTGAGCTTCACGGCGAACCTCACGCCGGACGAGGAGACCGGGCTCGGGCGCTGGACGGAGGACACGTTCGTGCAGGCGATCCGCACGGGACGGCACGAGGGTGTCGGCCGGCCGATCCTCCCGCCGATGCCGTGGCCCATGTACCGGAACGCCACGGACGAGGACCTCAAGGCGATCTTCGCGTACCTGCAGACCATCCCCGCGATCAGGAACCGCGTCCCGCAGCCGATCGACCCGCCGGGGCTTCCGTAGCCCGGCGCGGTCGGTGAGGAAGGAGTCGATCATGCGCCGCCGGCACGTGCTCACGCTCGCGATGACGGTGCCCCTGCTCGGCATGGCCGCGCTGGGGTCCACCGTGCGGCCGCCGCAGGCGCCCGGGCGCCTGTCGCAGACGGGGTTGTACGCCGCGGACGGGACGATCGATCCGCGCAACGAGCCCTTCGTGCCGCAGTACCCGTTGTGGACGGACGGGGCGGCGAAGTCGCGGTGGATCCGGTTGCCGCAGGGCACGCGCATCGACGTGTCGGACGTGAACGCGTGGCGGTTTCCCGTGGGCACGCGGATCTGGAAGGAGTTCGCCTGGGACGGGCGCAAGGTGGAGACGCGCATGCTGTGGCAGACCGGGGAGGACGACTGGGTCTTCGCGACGTACGTGTGGAACGATGCGCAGACCGACGCCTTCCTCGCCCCGGCGGAGGGCGTGCGCGACGTCGTCGAGGTGGCGGCCGGGAAGCGGCACTCGGTCCCGGGCACGACCGATTGCCTGTCGTGCCATCGCTCCGGTCCGTCGGTGGTGCTGGGGTTCAGCGCGCTGCAGCTCTCGGACGACCGCGATCCCCTCGCGCCGCATGCCGAGCCGCTGGTGGACGGCGCGCTCACGCTGGGGTCCCTCGTGGCGACGGACCGGCTGGATCCGCCGCGCCCGGAGCTGGCGCGGACGCCGCCGCGCATCCGGGCCCGGGATCCGTACGCGCGCGCGGCGCTCGGCTACCTCTCCGCGAACTGCGGCGCGTGCCACAACGGGACCGGGCCGCTGGCGCGGCTTGGGCTGGAACTGCTGCACGATGCCGCGGCGGATCCCTTCGCCGCGGAGCGGGCGGTGGCGACGGCCCTGGATGTGCCCGGGCGATGGGCGATGCCGGGACTTGCCGAGGGGGCGTCGCGGCGCGTGGCGCCCGGGGCGCCGGAGCGCAGCGCGCTGCTGCACCGCATGCTGTCCCGGCGGCCGTCCTCGCAGATGCCGCCACTCGGCACCGTGCTCGTGGACGAGGAAGCGGCGCGGATCGTGCGGCGGTGGATCGAAGGGGCGGGGAACGGGACTGCCCCCGCGGCGGCGCCGGCCGCGCTCCCGTGAGCGCGACCGGCCGCCGGGAGCGGGGAAGGGGCTACCGCAGGGCCGCCGCCTCCTGCTCCAGGAGGTCCAGCGCGTCCTGCATCCCGTCCTCCATGCCGGAGTCGATGTGCGCGTCCCGCGCCTCCGGGCACGAGTGCTGCACGTGCACGGTCAGGGTCGTGCGCCCGTTCGACTCGACGAGCGTCAGCGTGTTCACGGCGAAGTCGTCCGGCACCGGCTCGTACACCTCGGTGGCCACGATGCGCTCGTCCGGCACGATCTCGCGGTACTCGCCGTGGAAGCCCACCTCGAAGCCGCCGTCCGCGACCATCACGTACCGCCACTTCCCGCCCACGCGAAGGTCCACCTCCACCAGCGTCACCTGGCCGCGGTTCGCGTGCCACCAGCGCCGGATGAGCGCCGGCGTGGTCCAGGCCTTGTAGACCAGGTGCTTCGGCGCGGCGAACTCGCGCGTGATCAGGATCTCGGTGTCGCTGGGCAGGGTCACCACGGCGCTACGGCGGGTCGTCACGTTCGGCATCTCCTCGCTCCTCGCTCTTGAGGTCCTCCAGCACGTCGTCCAGGGCTTCGAATCGTTCGTTCCACGACCGCTCGTACGCGCGGAGCCAGTCGTGGATGGGCTTCAGCGGATGCCCGTTCAGGCGGTACAGCCGCAGACGCCCCGCGGCCCGCACCTCCACCAACCCCACCTCGCGCAGGACCCGCAGGTGCTTCGAGACCTGCGGCTGGGCCAGGCCGAGGAGCGAGACCAGGTCGTTCACGGGGCGCTCGCCCCGCGCCAGGACGTCCAGGATCTGCCGGCGCCGGGGCTCGGCGACCGCGTTGAAGGCGTCCGCGGTGGTCGCTGCTCGAGCCATGGTCGGACAATATATGCCGATATGGGGATGTGTCAACCCCGAAGCGACACCGCGGGGCCGGACGAGGGTCCGGCCGCCGGTCACCCGCGCGGGAGGCCCCACGCCGCGATGAGGGCCGTGAACCGCGGCTCGCCGCGCAGGGCATCGAGGTTCGAGTCGTGCTCCACCCAGTGCCGGTGCGCGAAGCCGAGGCGCACGGCCTCCGCCAGCGCGTCGATGGCCTCGTCCCGCTGCCCCGCGAGCGAGAAGATGCAGGCGAGGTTGTACAGGGTCATGGTGTCGTCGGGCGCCAGGTCGCGCGCGAGCCGCGCCCACTCGAGCCCGCGGTCGCGCTCGCCGAGCGCCACGAGGCCGTTCGCGCCCATGTAGCGTGCGCGGACGTCGTCCGGCTGGAGATCCAGCGCGGCCTCCGCGCGCCGGACCCCCTGCACGCGGGCCTCGCGCGCCGCCTCCGGCCGGCCCAGGGTCTCGAGGATCTGGCCGACCAGCAGGAGCGACTGGTAGTCCTCGGGGCGCAGCTCCGCGGCGCGGGTGTACAGCCGCGCCGCCTTGCCCAGGTCGCCGCGCGTGAACGCGTCCCGCGCGTAGAAGTACAGCGCGTCGAACAGGCGCGGGCTGATGCGCAGCGCGGTCTCGAACGAGTCCTCCGCCTCCTCGTGCCGCCCGGACAGGGACAGCGCGACGCCGCGGGACACGTGCACCTCCGCGAGCTCCGGGTCGAGCCGGAGCGCCTCCCGGCTCGCCTCGTCGGCGCAGCGCCGGTGCGCATCGGCGCGATCGAGGTTCAGGTAGATGAACGCGCAGCAGTCCGCCACGCCCGCGTGCGCCAGCGCGTACGCCGGATCGATCTCGATGGCCCGCCGGTACATCCGCAGCGCATGCTCGATGCCGCGCCGCGCGTACCGGTTGAAGAAGTTCCGGCCGCGGAGGTAGTAGTCGTACGCGCGCACGTCGTCGGTCGTGACCTGCCGGATGGCGCGGCGGTCGCGCGGGGTGAGCGTGCCCTTCAGCGCCCGCGCGATCCGGCCGGCGATCTCCTCCTGGATGGCGAAGATGTCCGCGAGGCGGCGATCGTAGCACTCGGACCACAGGTGGTATCCGTCCGCCGCGTTGATGAGCTGCACGGTGATGCGCAGCGTCTCCCCGGACTTGCGCACGCTGCCCTCGAGGACGGCGCTGACGCCCAGCCGGTCCGCGATCTCGCGCGTGTCCAGCGCCGCGTCCTTGAACCGGAAGGACGAGGTCCGCGCGGCCACGTGCAGGTCGCGCAGGCGGGCCAGCGCGTTCAGGATCTCCTCCGCGATCCCTTCGCAGAAGTACTCCTGGTCCTTCTCCGGGCTCATGTCCGCGAACGGGAGCACCGCGATCGAGGGGACGGCGGCGCCCTCGCGCACGGTGGCGAACTCGCGGCGCAGCGCGGACAGCTCGTCGCGCAGGGCGGCCGCGTCCATCGTGCGCCGCGCGGGATCCTTCTCCAGGCAGCGCCGGACGAGACGGTCCAGGTGCCGCGGCAGGTCGGGCCGCAGGGCACCGAGGTCGGGGGGCGCGTCCCTGAGGATGGACGCGAACAGGTCCGCGACGCGCGCGCCGCGGAACGGACGGCGGCCGGCCGCCATCTCGAAGAGCATCACGCCGAGGGAGAAGAGGTCGGAGCGCGCGTCCGCGGCGTCGCCCCGGATCTGCTCCGGCGCCAGGTACGGCCCCGTGCCGGAGAGCCCGGCGGGATCGCCCGAGACCTCCGTGGTGACCTCGTCGGGATCCCTCCGCGGCGAGGCGGGACGGACGCGGGCGAGTCCGAAGTCCAGCAGCTTGACGAGGCGCTCCGGCGTGACCATGACGTTGCGGGGCTTCAGGTCGCGGTGCACGACGCCGTGCGCGTGCGCGCTGGCGAGCGCGTCGCACACCGGGATCGCGAAGTCGAAGAGGTCCCGCGGCGGAAGCCCTCCGTCCGGGATCAGCTCATCCAGGGTCCGGCCCGGAATCCACTCCATCGCGAGGAACGGCCGGCCCTCGTGGACCTCGATCGCGTGGATCGTGACGATGTTCGGGTGGTTCAGCGCGGCCAGCGCACGGGCCTCGTCCCGGAAGCGCCCGAGACGCTCCGGGTCGCGCGCCCACTCCTCGGGCAGGAGCTTCAGGGCCACGTCCCGGCCCAGACGGGTGTCCCGCGCCTTCCAGACCTCCGCCATGCCGCCCTCGCCCAGCTTCCCGGAGAGCGCGTACGGGCCCAGGGCGGCGGCCGCCCGGAGGTCCATCGCCGGCGTCCTTTCCCATCGGGGGCGCCCCCAATGTACGTCCGGCGTGGAAGGCTCTCAAGCGGGCGGCGAGGCGAGGGACGCGGCCCCGGGGGCCGGCCGGGCGGCCGGAGCGTCGTCGGCCGTCTCCGCGCACCGGTGCGGGAGACGGATGCGGAAGGTCGTCCCTTCGCCCTCCGTGCTCTCCACGTCCACGGTGCCGCCGTGCTTGCGGCAGATCACCGCGTGGGCGATGGACAGGCCCTGTCCCGTGCCCTTGCCGACCTCCTTCGTCGTGAAGAAGGGGTCGAAGATCCGGTGGCGGATGGCGGCGGGGATCCCGGTGCCGTTGTCGGCGATGGCGATCTCGGCCGTCTCGCCGAGATCGCGCGTGGCGATCCGGATGACGCCCTTCCCGCCCTCGCGGACCTTCGCGGCGATGGCGTGCGCCGCGTTCACCACCATGTTCAGGATGACCTGGTTGATCTCGCCCGGGCGCGCCTGGACCGGTTCGAGCGAGGGGTCCAGATCCAGGACGAGATCGGCGACGTACTTCCACTCGTTCCGCGCCACGGTCACGGTGGTCTCGATCGCCTTGTTGAGGTCCATGCTGACCTTGTCCTCGCCCGGGTGCGAGAACTCCTTCATGGCGCGCACGATCGTGGCGACGCGCTGGACCCCGTCCAGGGTCTGGTCGATGGCGCGGGGGATCTCCTGCAGCAGGTAGTCGGCGTCCTCGCCGAGGCTGCGGCGGATGTCGGCGACGGTCTCACGGACGGCCGCCTCGCCGTCGCCGTCGGCCGCGGCGCTCTCGCGGATGCGGGCAAGCGGGACCAGCAGGTCGCGGAAGGCGTCCTGCAGGAAGCGGGTGTTGTCCCCCACGTACTGGATGGGCGTGTTGATCTCGTGCGCGATCCCCGCGGCGAGCTGGCCGACGGACTCCAGCTTCGCCGCCTGGCCGAGGCGCTGCTCGAGCTGGCGCCGTTCCGCCTCCGCGGCGATCTCCGCGCGCAGGTCGCGCGCGACCAGGACCGTGCCCCGGGTGCCGTCGTCCAGCGCCACCGGGGACCCGGCCAGGAACACGGGGATGCGCGTGCCGTCGCGGGCGTGGATCACGGACGAGGGGCCCCGCGCGGCCGGAGGGGGCCCGTCGCCCGGGACCGCGGCCTCGACGTCCGGCCCGAGGATCCCGGCGGATCGGCCGGTCAGCTCCGTCTCGGTGTCGCCGAGCAGCCGGAGCGCGCCGGCGTTGACGCGGCGGATCACGCCGCGCGCGTCCACCACGACCACCGCGTCCTCGATCGCATCCAGGACGTTGCCCAGGAACTCCGTCGATACCGTCGTGGCGAGCAGCCCCTCGGACATCGCGCGGAAGCTGTGCACGAGGCGCCCGATCTCGTCGTCCGCCGCGGGGATCCGCTCCGCGCCGGCGCGGAGATCCCCGCGCGCGACGCGCCCGGTGGCCTGGGCCAGCCGGACCACCGGCCCCACGACGCGCCAGCGGATGTACGTGAACGCGAGCATCCACAGGACCGCGACCGGGAGGGCGGCCCACAGGACGCGGCTCGCCAGCTCGTGCACGGTCGTCTCCACCGCCTGCATCGCGGCCTCCACGTTCGCTTCGCGGGTCGTGAGCTCGGTGCGCAGGGCACGCTCGAACCGCTCGTGCGCGTCGCGCGCCCGCGCGGCCTGCACGGCGAGGTCGGCGGACGGCGCCAGGGGATCCCCGGCGTCGAGCATCGCGAGGGCGAGCCCGCGCGCCGCGGCGTCATACCGGTCGAACTCCGCGCGGAGCGCGGCGGCGGCGGACTCGAGCCCGGGAAGGCGGCCCAGCTCCGCGGTGGTCGCGTGGAGGCGGGCCACCGTGTCCGTGTTGCGCTCCACGATCGCGCGTTCCCCGAGCAGGACCGCGTCCTCGTAGCCTTCGGCCACGTCCCGCGAGAGCAGCGAGAGCTCGCGCAGCGCCTCCTCCGCGGGGGCGTCCGAGCGCAGCGTCACGTCCAGCAGGTGGGCCACCTCGCGCCCCGTCGTCCAGGTCTGCAGGACGATGAGGGCCAGGGCCGCACCGAACGTCCCCAGAAGGAGGACGGCCTTGTGCGCGAGTCCCAGGCGCTCCACGGCGCGGCGCAGCGCGCGGATCATCCCTCCACCTCCAGCACGAGCACGCCCTCGCAGGCGCCCTTGCCGGGAAGGAACGCGATCGCGCCGGGCGTGCTCCGGAGGAACTCGAGGAGCTTCGCCTCCGTGTCGAACGACCGGGGCGGGAGCCCCTTGCCCGCGAAGACCTGCTGGCGCCAGTAGGTCATGAACTGGCTCGCGGTGCGCTGCAGGTACCGGCGCGCGAAGGCCTCCTGCAGCGCGTCCTCCCGGAGCAGGGCCGGCACGAGCACGGTGTCGCCCACGCGCGCGGGCTGTCCGAGGTACACGCGACGGACGAGCTGCGCGTCCACGCGCGCGATCCCGAGGCCGGGGTGCGCCACGATGCGGATCGGCGGGTCCTCTCCCGCGGCCGCGCGCGGCGCGGGAAGCGGGAGCAGGAGCAGGAGCAGGGGGAGGAGGGCGGCGGCGTGTCGCACGGCGGGTCTCAGAACGCCACGGTCAGCTTCGTGGCGAGGTATCGCCAGCGGCGCGCCATGCCGTCGGGATTGGCGGAGTGCTCCAGCGCGGCCGTGCCGACCACCTCGTGTCCCTCGATCTTGGCGATCCAGCGATCCGTGAGGTCGTACCGGAGCGAGACCGCGACGTCCTTCTGGAAGGCGCCATCCGGGTCGTCCAGGCCGTTCCCGTCGCGGTTCCCGCGGTCCGGATGGAGCACCGACCAGTACGCGGCGGCGTGGAGGTCGGAGCGGATCTCGCGGGATGCCTGCAGGTAGTAGCGCTCGTCGTGCACGGGAACCGGGAAGAACGGGTTGGCCAGGTCGCCGTTCCACTGGGCGTACTCGGCGGCGAACGTCCACACGGAGGGCCGGAACTCCAGGGAGAGGACGTGCACGTCGAAGGTGTCGATCGTCCACGCGGTCCGCTCCGGGACGCCGGGCGCGCGCGCCGCCGGTTCGATCCGGAATTCCAGCTCGCCGTCCAGGTAGCGCTGGAACGTGGCGCCCGCCCGTACCGGGACCGGCAGCGCTTCCCAGACCAGCGCTGCGCCGAGCCCGGGGATGGGATCCGCGCGGCCGACGCGGAGCGCGCCGCGACCGAAGTCCTCGAGGGTGTGGGCGACCGAGCCGTCGGCCTCCAGGAACGTCCAGCCGAAGTGCAGCTGGTAGGAGAGCGCGCCTGCCCGCGTCGGCAGCGCGCCGTACGCGGCCGCGCCGGTGGAACTGGTCTGGAAGTCGCGGAACTGCAGGTTGTACACGCTCTGCGGAAGCAGGATGGGCGTGCGGGCCGCGTCCACGTCCGCGGTCTCGTTGTACAGGCCGTACGGCAGCTTGAAGGCGCCGACCCGCAAGCCCAGCTCCGCGTGCCGGCGCCAATCCACGAAGCCCCACGCCAGCTCGAGCTCGTGGTTGCCGAGGGGACCGAGCTCGCGGAGGAACGCCTGGGCGCCGATCGACATCTCCGCGTGCACGTCCACGGTCGCGTTGAGCGCCGCCTCGGTGAACCGGAAGTCGCCGCCGTCCGAGTCGTTCAGGTAGTTGTTGCGGGTGGACGCGAGGAAGCCCTGGCTGGCGAAGCCGTGGACGTGCTCGCGGATCCAGGAAGCCGTGTCGGCCGCGGACTCGGCCGGAAGCGTGGCCGCGAGCACGCAGGCGAGGGCCGTCGAGCCTCGCATGATTCTCCCCGCAGGGGCGGAAGAGACGATCCTTCGGCTAAGTGCGAATAGCTGATCCAGAATCGGCCGAACCCGAAGCCGCCTTTAGGCTCCGTGGGCGTCCCGGCGCACCGCGGGGGTCCTGGGCGGGCGTCGCGGCGATCGGGGGTTTCCCTGCCGGCGGGGGGCACCTACGGTAGGGACATTCCTCGAACGGAAGGAGATCGCGACATGGAGATCCTCGACACCGCCTACCTCGGGAACTCGATCCGGCAGTGGGCCGTTGCCCTGGGCGCCCTGGTGGCTGTCGTCCTCGGCCTCCGCGTCCTGCGGGCGATCCTCGTGAACCGGCTGATGGCCCTGTCGAAGCGCACGTCCACCGAGTGGGACGACATCATCGCCGGGGCGCTGCGGAAGACCCACATCCTGTTCGTCCTGGTCGTCGGGGTCGTGGCCGGAATGCAGGTCCTGGAGCTCCCCGACCGGATCCGCGCGGCGGCCGGCAGCATCCTCGTGGTCGCCGGCCTCGTGCAGGCGGGTCTCTGGGCCGCCACGATCCTCGCGCTGTGGCTGGAGGCGTACCGCGAGCGGACCTTGAAGGAGGACCCCGCCGCGACGACCACGGTGAGCGCGCTGGCGTTCGTGGGCAACATCGTCCTGTGGTCGGGGGTGCTGCTTCTCGCGCTGGATAACCTCGGCGTGGACGTGACGGCGCTCGTGGCCGGGCTGGGGATCGGGGGCGTGGCCGTGGCGCTGGCGATGCAGAACGTCCTCGGGGATCTCTTCGCGTCCCTGTCCATCGTGCTGGACAAGCCGTTCGTGCTGGGGGACTTCCTCATCATCGACGAGCACTCCGGCAGCGTGGAGCACATCGGGCTGAAGACGACGCGGCTGCGCAGCCTGTCCGGCGAGCAGCTCGTGTTCTCGAACTCGGACGTGCTGTCCAGTCGCGTGCGGAACTACGGGCGCATGCACGAGCGCCGCGCGGTGTTCGCCGTGGGCGTGACGTACCAGACGCCGCGGGCGCAGCTGGAGGCCATCCCGGGGATCCTGAAGGAGGCGGTGGAGGCGCAGGAGCAGACGCGGTTCGATCGGGCGCACCTCAAGGCGTTCGGGGACTTCTCCATCAATTTCGAGACCGTGTACTACGTGAAGGTTCCGGAATACGCCAAGTACATGGACGTCCAGCAGGCCATCAACCTGCGCCTGCACGAGGAGTTCGAGACGCGGGAGATCGAGTTCGCGTACCCCACGCAGACGCTGTTCGTGGCGAAGCAGGGGGCGGCGTGACCCTGCGCCGGCGGATGGTGCTCGCGGGAGTCGCCGGCCTGCTGGCGCGCTGCTGGCGGGCTGCGGGTCGCGGTCACGGGAGCGGCGGCGGGACGGCCTCCGGTCGGCGCGGGCGGCGCCGCTCGCCGGGACGCCTCGGCGCGGCGCTCCGGCGAGCCCGGCGCGCGAAGGCGGCGGCCACGAGCTGGCGCGTGAAGCCCTCGTGGCCCGCGGGGTCGTTCAAGAGGCACAGGTCCGCGCTGCCCGCGTCCTTGGGCAGGTAGTACACGCCGCAGTTCGGGTTGATCTCCAGCATGTACGGCGTTCCGGTGGCGTCGACGCGCAGGTCGCAGCGGCCGAAGCTGGCGCCGCGCAGCGCGGTGAAGAAGCGCGCGGACACGTCCCGCAGGCGCGCCGCGAGGGCCGCGTCCGTCACGGGGAAGGACGCCATCGCGCCGTACTCCACCCACTTCATCCTCGCGTGCTTGAAGGACTCGCCCTCCGGGAAGCGGTACTGGATGGGCGTGTACGTCGTGGGGGAGTCCGGATCGTGCGGGTTCTCGGCGACGAGCACCGTGCACTCGATGCCCTCGATGAACTCCTCGATCAGCGCGGCCCCGTGGCGGGCGATGATCTTGCGCGCCTGCCGCACGAGGCCCGCGGGCGAGCACACGCGCGAGGCGCGCGACAGGCTGACGCTGGAGTAGCTGCTGTAGTGCTTGACGAACATGGGGAAGCGGAGGGTCGCCGCGGCGCGCTGCACGTCCTCGTCCGTGCGCGCCAGCACCCAGGCCGGCGTGGGAATGCCCGAGGCGCGGCACGCCGCCTTCATGTCCTCCCGCGTGGGCTCGTAGAACCCCGACGTGGCGCCGGTGAACGCGACCCCGGCGTCCTCCAGCGTCCGGACCACCTCGATCCCGGGGATGTCCTGGTCCGCGGCGCCGTCGCACAGGTTGAAGAAGAGGTCGTACCCGGCGGCGATCCGCTCGCGCACGCGCTCCACGCAATCCGCCTTGACCAGCGTGGCCACGTCCCACTCCGCGTCCGGGAGGAAGGGGCGGGGATCGCAGGGCCAGTCATCGGGGGGGAAGGGCGTGGCGTCGAGGTGCTGCGTCGTGAGGAGGCAGATGCGCACCCGGGGGGGACCTCGTTCCGTCGTGGGCCAGCACACGCAACGGCGATCGTGCGACGCAGTCTAGAGGAATGCCCACGGGCGGACAAGCGAATGGGAGCGGACGGGCACGGGGAACGCGGTCCCCGTGCCCTCGCGGTCGCTCCGCGGCCTCGATCTACCGCGTGAAGGTCACCGTCGCCGTGGGCAGCGGTCCCGCCGGCCCGAGCGCGATGACCTCGCGCGGCGTGGCGCCCGCGGGGATGGCCGCCTCCAGGATGCGCAGCGGGAAGGACGAGTCGTGCCGGAGCGCGCTCTCCTCGTGATGGTCCCCGGCGGGCTCGATCACGACGAACACGGTGCTGGAGCCGTCCGCGAGGTCGTGGCCGCTCACCAGGAAGTCGCTGCCGGGGGCGGCGAACGCGGTCTCGGCGCCGGCCTCGATGCCCGGGCCGTCGGAATCCGGCCCGGCGGAGCCGGCGAACCGGCCGACGGACAGCGAGTGGCCGCCGTGGAACACGTGCGCGTGGTAGATCCAGCCGTGGCCGAGCTCGGGCAGCGTGAGGTTCGGGGCCCCGGCGCCGTCCGTGAACCAGAGGCCCTGGGTCTCGTTCGATCCCTCGCCGTCCGTGGGCGTGGCGAGCACGAACCCGCCGGCGGCGGCCGTGAGATCCGCGCCGACCGCGTGCGGGTGGGCTGTGGTCAGCGTGGCCTCCGCGCCGTCCGCGTCCCCCGTGATGACCCCGCCCAGCAGGGCGGGCCCGGCCTCGGCGGCGCCCTCGGACTCCACCGTCACGCGGACCTCGGTCGCGTCCGCCAGGACGGCGGGATCCTCCAGACCGAACGCCGCGGCGCCTCCCTCGAGGGAGACGGCGGATCCGTCCGCGTGGATCACGAACTTCCCGACGCTCGTGTAGGCGATCCCGTGGCGCAGCGCGCCCTCGGGGACGCCGACCCAGGCCTCGTAGTACCGGCCGTGGCCGAGCGCCGGCAGGCCGGAGAAGGCGAAGGTGAACTCGCCGGCGGTGGGGCCGGTCGACTCGTCGTCGTTGCAGGCGGACAGGGCGAGGAACGGGAGCAGGACGACGGCCGAACGGCGAAGTCGGCGCATGCATGCCTCGAGAGCGTTTGAGGGTGACCGGCACGAACGGGGGGAGGGACGGCCGAGTCTAGCAGAAGGACCCGTGGGCGGGGAGGAGCCCCGCGGCGGGCGAGGGCCCCCCGGGCGATCGACGATAGTCGTGCCGCGCGTCAGGTTCGTGGCCGGAGTGTCGCGAATCGTCCGCGCGGGCGCAGGTCGTGTATCCTGCGGCCACGACGAACCCCAGCCCGAGAGGAGGAGCGCGATGATCACGGTCCGCGAACTGATGGGCGCGCGGGGCGGGGAGCTGTGGACGGTCGCGCCGCACGCGACGGTCTACCAGGCCCTGGAGGTCATGGCGGAGCACGACATCGGGGCACTCCCCGTGATGGACGGCGGCCGCCTCGTCGGCATCTTCTCCGAGCGGGACTACGCCCGGAAGGTGGTGCTCCGCGGGCGCACGTCGCGCGAGACGCCGGTGTCCGACCTCATGGTCCGCGCGGTGGTGTGCGTCGCGCCGGGCGACTCGATCCAGGGCTGCATGGCGTTGATGACCCAGAAGCGCGTGCGGCACCTTCCCGTGCTGGACGGGGACGCCGTGGTCGGGATCGTGACCATCGGGGACGTCGTGAAGCGCATGATCACCGAGCAGGCGATGACGATCGAGCAGCTGGAGAGCTACATCCGCGGCTCGTACTGACCGGGACGGCGGACCCGGCCCCCGGCCCCCGGCTCCGCGCCGCGGCCGGGGTTCCCCACGCGCATGGCAGCGCACGGAGCGCAGGGTGACGGAACGGCGGGCGAAGGGGAAGCCGCGGGTCTCGCTGTCCGGCGTGGGGCACGCGTTCCGCAGCATCGTGTGGCCGCGCCGGCGCCTCCTGCTCGGGGGCCTGGCGCTGGTCGCGGTGAACCGCCTGGCCGGCCTCGTCCTGCCCGGTTCCACGAAGTACCTGATCGACGACGTCATCGTCCGCGCGGACACGGGCCTCCTTCGCGTGCTGCTCGTGATCGTGGGGCTGGCGCTGCTGGTGCAGGCGGGGACCTCGTACCTGCTCACGCGGCTGCTGAGCGTGGAAGCGCAGCACCTCATCTCGGAGCTGCGCGCGCGCATGCAGCGGCACATCCTGCGGCTGCCGCTGCGCTTCTTCGACGAGAACAAGTCCGGCGCCCTCGTCTCCCGGATCATGAACGACGCGGAGGGCGTGCGGAACCTGGTCGGCACCGGGCTGGTGCAGCTCGTCGGCGGCGTGCTGACGGCCGTCGTGGCGCTGGTGCTCCTGATCCGGATCAACCCGCGCATGACCCTGTACGCCTTCATCCCGCTCGTGCTGTTCGGCGCGATCTCCGCGCGGGCCTTCGCCTACGTGCGGCCCATCTTCCGCCGGCGCGGGGAGATCACGGCCGAGGTGACGGGCCGGGTCACGGAGACGCTCGGCGGCATCCGCGTGGTGAAGGGGTTCCACGCGGAGCCGCAGGAGTTCTCGGTGTTCGAGGCCGGCGTCGATCGCGTGTTCCGGAACGTGCGCGAATCCCTCACGGCGACGAGCCTGATCACGAGCCTGGCCACGCTGCTGATGGGACTGACATCGGTGATCATCATGGGCGTGGGCGGGCACATGATCATCCGCGGCGAGATGACCGTGGGGGACTTCGTCGCGTTCACGCTGTACCTGGCGTTCCTGATCGCGCCCATCGTGCAGATGAGCAACATCGGCACGCAGCTCACGGAGGCGTTCGCGGGGCTGGACCGGATGGAGGAGATCCTGTCGCTCGCCCCGGAGGGGGAGGAGCCGGGGCGGACCGTCGTCCTCGACGACCTGCGCGGGGACATCCGCTTCGAGGGCGTGCACTTCGCGTACGACCCGGATGCGGAGGTGCTCCACGACGTGAGCTTCCACGCGCCGCCGGGCAGCGTGACCGCGCTGGTCGGCAGCTCCGGCTCGGGCAAGTCCACCGTGGCGTCGCTGGCCGCGTCCTTCCGGACGCCGACGCGGGGCGTGGTCCGGGTGGACGGGCACGACCTGGCGGCGGTGCGCCTGGACAGCTACCGCCGGCGGCTGGGCGTCGTGCTGCAGGACGAGTTCCTCTTCGAGGGCACGATCCGGGAGAACATCCTGTTCCCCCGGCCCGCGGCGACGGAGGCGGAGCTGCGCGCGGCGGTGGAGGCGGCGAACGTGCACGAGTTCGCGGACCGGTTCGCCGACGGCCTGGACACGCGGATCGGCGAGCGCGGCGTGAAGCTCTCCGGCGGGCAGAAGCAGCGCATCGCGATCGCCCGCGCGATCCTGGCGGACGCGCGCGTGCTGATCCTGGACGAGGCCACGTCGTCCCTGGACAACGAGAGCGAGGCGCTGATCCAGCGCAGCCTGGCGGGATTGATGGCGGGCCGCACCACGCTGGTGATCGCGCACCGCCTCAGCACGATCCGGCGCGCGGACGTGATCCTGGTGCTGGAGGGCGGGCGCATCGTGGAGCGGGGGAAGCACGAGGAGCTGCTGGCCCTGCGAGGCCGGTACCACGAGCTGTACACGGTCCAGGCGCGGATCTGACCGCGCCGAAAGGGGCGGTCAGCCGTTGAACCGGGCGTTGTCGCCGGCCTTGCCGCGGTAGTAGGGATGGCGGTTGACGGCGTCCCGGAGGCGGTCGTAGTCCGCCGTGGACGGCGTGCGCCCGTCGAGCAGCGTCCCCGCGAGCTCCCAGCCGACCCGGAACACGCGGTCCTTGTCCTCGTCGTCGCTGTACAACCGGGCGTCCGGATCCGGGTCCGTGCTGTTGCCGCGCGCGTACAGGCACTGCGCCAGGTAGGCGGCGGACTCGCTGGTCCCGATGTCCATGGTGGCAAGGTTCATGACGTCGCAGACGGCGTGGACGGACTCGTGGACGATGAGCGCCTTGCGCGACAGGGACGTGGCATCCGTGAAGCCGAGGTGGAAGGTGTTCGTCCCGGTGTCGTACTCGGCCATGCCGACCTCGGACGCGTCGTAGACGACCCGCGTGATGCCGGCCGCGACGTTGAGCGCCACCAGCGAGAAGTTGATGTTCAGCAGGGTGAAGCCGCGGATCGTGAAGGGCTTGACGGTGTAGACGCCGGCGCCGGTCAGCGTGCCGACCACCGCCTGCTTCGCCAGTTCGCTGCGGTCGGCCACGGGACGCTCCGGGAGAGGCAGGAAGGGCGCAGGATAGCACGGTCCCGCGCGGGCCGGACGCCGCCGGGAATCGGCCTTCCGCGGGCGGCGGCCGGCCGGTAGACTCCCGCGCCGGCGGCGGGGACTTCCCGTGCCGCGGCCACGGTGCGGCCGGGCCCTCGAGGCGGCTCGAGCAGGAGACCACGCCGGACGTGTGCGGCATCGCCGGGATCGTGAGGGACGACGGGGGCGCCGCGCGGTCCGACGCGGTTCGCATGGCGTCGCGGCTGGCGCACCGCGGTCCCGATGACGCCGGCTCCTGGGTCGATCCGCACGGGCGCGCCGCGCTGGCCCATACCCGCCTCGCCATCCTGGACCTCTCGCCCGCGGGACGGCAGCCCATGGCGGACGGGACCGGCGCCGCGTGCGTGGTCTACAACGGCGAGATCTACAACTTCCGGGAACTGCGCCGCGAGCTGGAGGCGCAGGGGCATGCG
>CAYYFX010000030.1:0-38861 GCA_964471155.1 uncultured Gemmatimonadota bacterium
GGCGGCGCCCGCGTCGCGGGCCGGTCGTTCGGGGGAGGCCTCGAGGTGGAGACCACGGGCGGCGAGCGTGCGCGCGGATTGCGGGCGGAGGGCGGGCTTTCGGCCGGCGCCGGCGCCTGGAGCCTGCGCCTGGACGGCCGCGGGGGCGAGGCCGCGTCGCCGCGATGGCGCGCGGAGGCGTCCGCGCCGGCGGGGCGGCACCGCTGGGAGATCGGCATGGAGCTGGCGTCGCGCCGGCTGGACGCCGTGGACCTGGCCGGGTCCGGCCGCGCGTGGCGCCTGCGCGTGCGCGTCCCGGCACGCGGCGCGCTGCGGCTGACGGCATCCGCCGCCCGGCGCACCGCGGCCGGCACGTTCCGGGTCTTCGCGGAGCGCGGCGCCGCCGCGCACCTGGGCGTGGAGTGGACGGTGCGCGTGCGGGCCGTTGACTTCGCCGGACATCACGGCAAGGATCCGGATCCGGGAGGGGTGCCGTGAGGGGTGTGTGCGTTCTCGCGCTCGGCTGCGCGCTGGCTCTCGCCGGGTCGCCCTCCTGTTCCGGCCCGCCGCGCGCGCGCTCTGTCGTGCTGATCACCGTGGACACCTGGCGCGCGGACAGCTTCGGGGCGGGCGGAAGCCCCACCGTGCGCACGCCGCACCTCGACCGGTTCTTCCGCGGCGCCACGCAGTTCGCCGACGCGTGGACGCCCGCGCCCACCACGCTCGCGTCGCACGCCAGCATGCTCACCGGCCTGTGGCCCACGGAGCACGGCATCCCGCGGAACGGCTGGCCCCTGCCGGACGACATCCCCACGCTCGCGGAGTCCCTCCGGGAGTCCGGCTTCGGCACCGGCGCGTTCGTCTCCAGCGCGGCCCTGGATCCGGCGTTCGGGCTCGGCCGGGGCTTCGACGTGTACGACGCGGGCATGACGCTCGCGGAGGCGCGGGACCAGGCGTGGCGGCCGGCGCGCGAGACGCTGGCCGCCGCGTCGTCGTGGTGGCGCGGCACGCCGGGCCGCCGCTTCCTGTGGGTGCACCTGTTCGAGCCGCACTTCCCGTACGCACCCGACGGCGTGGACTTCGCCCGGTACGACACGGGCTACCGCGGGCCCGCGAACGGGAGCATGGACTTCCTGTTCGCGCTGTGGGAGGACCCGTCGCGGCTGCCGGACGACGCGCGCGCGCACCTGCTCTCGCTGTACCACGCGGAGATCACCGGGATGGACCGCGCGATGGGGGACCTGCTGGAGGAGCTCGCCGGGGACGCGGAGACCCTCACGATCCTCACGGCGGACCACGGTGAGAGCGTCGGCGAGCACGGGCTGGACTTCAAGCACGGGCCGTGGGTGTACGACGCGGACGTCCACGTGCCCCTCGCCGTGCGCGGCGCGGGCTTCCCGGCCGCGGTCTCCGCCGCCACGGTGCGCACCGTGGATGTGCCGCAGACCTTCGTGACCGCGCTCGGCGTCCGTCCCCGCGCCGCCTGGGAGAGCCGGGATCTCCGGGAGTGGATCACGTCGCCGGTCGGTCTGGTCGCGTTCTCCGAGGCCTCCATGCCGTGGAACGTGGAACGGCCCGGGGAGTACCCGAACCTGCACAAGCAGCGCGCCGTCCGCACGCGCGAGTGGACCCTGGTGGAGACGCCGTGGGTGGGGGACCGCACGGAGTGGTACCGGCGCGCGGAGGATCCGGCGGAGACGGGCGTGCCGTCGGGCGCGCCGGACGGCGGGGCCGCCCTCGCGGCCGAGCTGGCGGACTGGATCCGGCGCGGGCAGCCGCGCGCGGCCCCCGACGGCATCGACCCGGCGCTGGCGGCCCGGCTGCGGTCCCTGGGGTACGTGGACGGGTCGTCGCCCTAGGCACCCGGTGGGCCGGGTGATATCTTCCGGCGGAAGCCTGCGAAGCCCCGCCCGCGCCTCATGCGAGGCATCCCGCGGCCGGGACCTCGCCGGCGCTCACGAGGAGGCGGGACGATGGAGCGGGCCGCCCGGCGCATGAGCGGTCTCGGCACGGAGACCGCGTTCGAGGTCCTGGCACGCGCGAAGAAGCTGGAGGCGGCGGGACGCGAGATCATCCACTTGGAGATCGGTGAGCCGGATTTCGACACGCCGGCGAACGTCGTGGAAGCGGCCATCCGGGCCCTGCGGGAGGGATGGACCCACTACGGCCCGTCCGCCGGCCTTCCGCAGGCGCGCGAGGCCATCGCGGAGCACTTCGCCAAGGACCGGGGGGTGCCGGTCGGGCCGGACAACGTCGTCATCACACCCGGGGCCAAGCCGATCCTGTTCTACTCCGTCCTCGCCCTGGTGAATCCCGGGGACGAGGTGATCTACCCGGATCCGGGATTCCCCATCTACGAATCGGTGATCTCGTTCTTCGGCGCGAAGGCGGTGCCGGTGCCGCTCAAGGAGTCGCGGCAGTTCCGCCTGGACGTCGCCGACCTCGAGGCGCGGATCACGCCGAAGACCCGGATGGTGATCATCAACTCCCCGCACAACCCGTGCGGTTCCATGCTCACGCGCGAGGACCTGAAGCAGATCGCGGAGCTGGCGGAGAAGCACGACTTCTGGGTGCTCGCGGACGAGATCTACTCGAAGATCACATACGAGGATCCGCACGAATCCATCACGCAGTTCCCCGGGATGATGGACCGCACCGTGATCGTGGACGGCTTCTCCAAGACCTACGCCATGACCGGCTGGCGGCTCGGCTACGGCATCCTGCCCAAGGACGTCGCCCCGCACTTCGCCCGGCTCATGACGAACTCGAACTCCTGCACCGCCAGCTTCGCCCAGATCGCCGCCATCGAGGCGCTGCGCGGGCCGCAGGATCCGGTGACGCGCATGGTGGCGGAGTTCCGCCGCCGGCGGGATCGCATCGTGGACGGCCTGAACGCGCTGGACGGCATCTCCTGCGTCAAGCCGAAGGGCGCGTTCTACGTGTTCGCGAACGTGAAGGCGCTCGGGATGAAGTCCGTGGAGCTGCAGGACCGGCTGCTGGCGGAGGCCGGCGTGGCGTCGCTCGCGGGGACGTCGTTCGGTCCCGAGGGCGAGGGGTACCTGCGGTTCTCGTACGCGAACTCCCTGCCCAACCTCGAGAAGGCGCTCGCGATGATCGCCGGCCTGCTCCAGAAAGTCTGACGGTGCAGGCGGACTATCTCACCCTGGTGGAAGCGCTGGGCCTGCCGTCCGGGGCCATCGTGGCGCTCGTGGGCGGCGGCGGGAAGACCACCACCCTGTTCCGCCTGGTGCGCGAGGCGGCGCGCGACGGCAAGCGCGTGCTCGCCACCACCACCGCGCGCATGAAGCTGGAGGAGTTGAACCACGTCCGCGACGTGCTCCTCTGGGACGAGCACGATCCCTCCGGGAGCACGTGGCGCCGCTGCCGCGACGAGGGGACGAGCGCCGTGTGGATCGAGAGCGTGCTCGGCGGCGAAGCCGCACCCGCCCTCATCCCGGCGGCGTTCCTGGGCCGGGCCGTCATGCGCAACAAGCTGCTCGGCCTGCCGCCGGAGTACCTGGGCGGGCTCCTCTCGCGGTTGAAGTGGGACGTGGTGGTCGTGGAGGCGGACGGGGCGCGCGGCCGCTCCGTGAAGGGGCATCGCCTGGGCGAGCCCATCCTGCCGCTGTGCGCCACGCACGTGGTGATCGTGATCGGCGCCGACGGCCTGGAGTCCCCGGTCAACGAGCAGCACTGCCACCGTCCCGAGGTGATCCAGGATCTCCTCGGCATCACGTGGGGCGAGCGCCTCACGCCGGGGCGGCTCGCGGACCTGCTGTGCCACCCGCGCGGGCTGCTCGCGAAGATCCCGGGGGACATGCAGGTGGTCCTGTACCTGAACAAGTCCCCGCTCGGCACCGAGCGCGCCGCGGCCCGCGGCTTCGCGCGGTCCGTGCTGGAACGCTGCGCGCGCATCAAGCGCATCGCGCTCGGGGACAACCTGCAGGGGGGGCTGGTGGAGACGCACCTCGCCGAGGGCGGCGGCGCCTAGCGCCCCGCGGACCTCCCCGTGAACGTCGTCACCCTGGGCGGCAACGCCATCCTCCCCTCGTCCGGCCGCGGCACGATCCGCGAGCAGCGCGAGGTCGCCATGCGCGCGATGTCCGGCGTGGCCGAGCTCATCGGGCACGGCGAGGCGGTGGTGGTGAGCCACGGCAACGGCCCGATCGTGGGCAACATCGTCGAGCGCAACGAGGCCGCGCGCCACCTCCTCCCGGTCATGCCGCTCGACGTGTGCGGCGCGGACTCGCAGGGCGGCATCGGCTACATGCTGCAGCAGGTGCTCGGGAACGAGCTCCGCGCGCGCGGCATCCGCGCGCCCGTCGTGTCGCTGGTCACGCAGTGCGTCGTGTCGGGCGCCGACCCGTCCTTCGCCAATCCCACGAAGCCGATCGGCCCGTGGTTCGCCGCGGACGAGGCGCGGAAGCGCGAGGCGAAGGGATGGACCTTCGTCCACGACGCGAAGCGCGGCTACCGCCGCGTGGTGCCGTCGCCCGCGGCGCTGGAGATCGTGGAGTGGGAGGCCATCCGCGCGCTGGTCGGCGCGGGCTGCGTCGTGATCGCGGGCGGCGGCGGCGGCGTGCCCGTCGTCCGGGATCCCGACGGGCGCCTCCGCGGGGTCGAGGCCGTGATCGACAAGGACCAGGCGGCGGCCGTGCTGGCCCGGCAGCTCGGCGCGGACCGGCTCGTCACGCTCACGGACGTGGCGCGCGTGGCGTGGGACTTCGGCAAGCCCGGGCAGCGCGACCTGCGCGAGCTGACCGTGGCGGAGGCGCGCCGCGGGCTGGCCGAGGGGCAGTTCCCGCCGGGCAGCATGGGCCCGAAGATCGCGGCCGGCGTGGCGTTCCTGGAGGGCGGCGGCCGGCACGCGATCGTGACCTCGCCGGAGCACCTGCTCGCCGCCATCGAGGGCCGCGAGGGCACGCGCATCGTGCGCGCCGCGGGGACCGGCTCGTGAGCGCCGTCCTGCTGCGCGGCGCGGATCGCATCCTGCTCGGCGGACCGGACTGGCCCGAGACCCGCGGCGACCTGCTGGCGCGGGACGGCCGCATCGTGTCCGTGGGCGGGAACCTGGCGGCGCAGGCTCCCGGCGCCCGGGTGGTGGACGCGCGCGGCCTCACGCTGCTGCCCGGCTTCGTGCAGAGCCACGTGCACCTGTGCCAGACCCTGTTCCGCGGGCTGGCCGAGGACCTGCCGCTGCTTCCGTGGCTGCGCGGGCGGATCTGGCCGCTGGAGGCGGCGCACGATCCGGACTCGCTGCGCGCGTCCGCGCGCCTCTCCGTGGCCGAACTCCTCCGCGGCGGCACCACGGCCGTGCTGGACATGGGCACCGTCCGCCATCACCACGCGGTCTTCGAGGTCCTGTCCGAGACCGGGATCCGCGCGGTGAGCGGCAAGGCCATGATGGACGAGGGGGACGGCGTCCCCGTGGGCCTCCTGGAGACGCCGATGGATTCGCTGCGCGACTCCTTCGATCTCGCGGAGCGCTGGGACGGCGCCGCGGGCGGCCGGCTGCGCTACGCGTTCGCGCCGCGCTTCGCGCTGTCCTGCTCGGACGTGCTGTTCCGCGAGGTCGTGGCGCTCGCGAAGGGGAAGCACCTCCTGCACACGCACGCGGCGGAGAGCGAGCACGAGACCGCGGCGGTCCGCGCGGTGAAGGGCCGCAGCAACGTGGAGTACCTGGACGAGACCGGCTTCCTCGGCCCGGGCACCGTGGTGGCACACTGCATCTGGCTCGCGGACGGGGAGATCGCGCGGCTCGCGGAGAGCGGCACCAAGGCCGCGCACTGCCCCGGCACGAACCTCAAGCTCGGCTCCGGGCTCATGGCGCTGCGGAGGCTGCGGGACGCGGGCGTGCACGTGTCGCTCGGCGCCGACGGCGCGCCCGCGAACAACACGCTGGACGCGTTCGCGGAGATGCGCCGCGCCGCGCAACTCGCGCAGGTGAAGAGCGGGCCGGGCTCCGTGACCGCGCGGGAGATCCTCACGCTGGCCACGAAGGCCGGGGCGGAGGCGATCGGCTTCGGCGGCGTCGTGGGGCGGCTGGATGCCGGGATGGACGCGGACGTGATCGCGGTGGACCTGGAGACGCCGCACGCGGCCCCGACCGCCGACGCGCCCACCGCGCTGGTGTACTCCGCGCGCGCGTCCGACGTACGTCACGTGCTCGTCCGCGGCGAGGTGCTCGTGGAGGACGGCGCGACGACCCGGCTGGATCCGGCGGGAATCGTGCGGGAGGCGCGCCGGGCGCAGCGTTCCCTGCTCGAACGCGCGCGCCGGCACGGGTACGATGGCCCGGTCCCGGACGGAGGAGACGCCTCGTGAACAGGTTCGCCGGCGCGATCGGGATCGCCGTCCTCGTGGCCGGCTGCGGCGGCGGCGGGGAGTCGCCGGAACGCGCCGCGCCGGGAGCGGCGGGATCGCCGCCCTTCCGCGTCGGCCTGGTCTTCGACGTCGGCGGCAAGGGCGACAAGTCCTTCAACGACTCCGCGTACGAGGGTCTCACGCGCGCGGCCGCGCGGATGCCCATCGAGATCGCGGACTTCGAGCCCGGCGCGGACGTGGACCGCGAGGTCGGGCTGCGCAAGCTGGCGTCCCGCGGGTACGACCTCGTGATCGGTGTCGGCTTCCTGTTCACGGACGCCATCCGCGGCGTGGCGGCGGACCATCCGGACGTGGAGTTCGCGCTGGTGGACGGCCGCGTGGAGGATCTCCCGAACGTGGCGTCGCTGGTCTTCCGCGAGCAGGAGGGTTCCTTCCTGGTCGGCGCGCTGGCGGCGATGAAGTCGGGGTCCGGGACGCTCGGGTTCGTCGGCGGCATGGACGTCCCGCTCATCCACCGGTTCGAGGCGGGCTACCGCGCGGGCGCGGAGCACGCGGTCCCGGGCACGAAGGTGCTCGTGGGCTATGCCGGCGTGCGCCCGGAGGCGTTCACGGATCCGGTGCGCGGGAAGGAGATCGCGCTGTCGCAGGTCGGGCAGGGCGCGGACGTGATCTTCCACGCCGCCGGCGTGACCGGGCTCGGCGTGATCGAGGCGGCGAAGGAGCGCGGCGTCTACGCCATCGGCGTGGACTCGAACCAGAACGGCGTGGCGCCCGGCACCGTCCTCACGTCCATGATCAAACGCGTGGACGTGGCCATCGAGGCCGTGATCGAGGCGGCGGCGAACGGCACGTTCCGCGGCGGCGTCCACGAGTTCGGGCTGGCCGAGGACGGCGTGGGCTTCGCGGTGGACGAGCACAACCGCGACCTGCTCCCCGCGGGGATGCTGGAGCGCGTCGCGGCGCTGCGGGACTCGGTGGCGGCGGGGGAGATCGTCGTGCCGGCGGGGTCCGGGCGACGGTGAGCCGGCCGCGGATCTGCGCGTTCCTGATCGCGCAGAACGAGGCCGCGCGCATCGGGGCCGCGGTGGATTCCCTGCGCTGGGCGGACGACGTGCTCGTCGTCGACGGCGGCTCCACCGACGACACCGCGGCGCTCGCCGCCGCGCACGGCGCGCGGGTGGCGGTGCGGCCGTGGCCCGGCAGCTTCGAGACGCAGCTGAGGATCGCGCTCGCGGAGACCGGCGGGGACTGGGTCTTCCGGCTGGACGCGGACGAGATCGTCACGCCGGAGCTGGCCGGCCAGCTGCGCGCGGCGGCGGGGCGCGCCGACGCCCCGGCCGGCTTCCGCGTGCGCCGCCGGAACTTCTTCTGCGGCCGCTGGATCCGGCACGGCGGCTGGTGGCCCGATCCGCAGCTGCGGCTCGTGCGCCGCGACAAGGCGTCCATCCGCGGGGCGCCCGGACACGAGACGCTGCACGCGGACGGCGCCGTCGAGGATCTCCCGGGCGCCATCCTGCACGATACGCACCCCACCGTGTCCGCCGCGCTCGCGCGCGTCGAGCGGTACTCGAACCACCTCGCGCCGGACCGGGCGGGCCGGCGCCGCATCGGCGGCTGGCACCTGTTCGCGCACCCGGCGGCGGCCTTCCTGCGCAAGTACGTCGTGCAGCGCGGCTTCCTGGACGGGACGCACGGGTTCCTCGTCGCGGCGATCCACGCGTCGGTGAAGTTCGCGGTGTACGCGAAGGCGTGGGAGCTGCAGCGGCGCGGCGGCGCGGGCGGGGACGGGCGGAAATGACCGCGCCCGCCGTCGCCATGCACGGCATCGGGAAGCGCTACGGGGAGTGCGTGGCGGTCGACGGCGCGGACCTCGAGGTCGCGCGCGGGACGCTGCACGCCATCTGCGGCGAGAACGGCGCGGGCAAGTCCACGCTCGTGCGCGTGCTGTACGGCCTCGTCCGCCCGGAGGCCGGGAGCATCGCCGTGGACGGCGTCCCCTTCGCGCCGCGCGGCCCGCGCGACGCCGCCGCGCGGGGGCTGGGCATGGTGCACCAGCACTTCATGATCGTGGACGGCCTCACCGTGCTGGAGAACGCGATGCTCGGCGCGGAGGACGTGCGCGGCGGGCGGCTGGATCGCGCGCGCGCGCGGCGCCGGCT
Source organism: uncultured Gemmatimonadota bacterium (assembly GCA_964471155.1). Classification (GTDB taxonomy): domain Bacteria; phylum ARS69; class ARS69; order ARS69; family ARS69; genus CAYYFX01. Next base: position 8,463 of record CAYYFX010000030.1, read on the forward strand.
GGAGGAGGTCTCGGCACGCTACGGGCTGGCCCTCCGCCCCGACGCCCGCGCGGAGGACCTCTCCGTGGGGGAGCGCCAGCGGCTCGAGATCCTGAAGGTGCTGTTGCGGGGCGCGAGGATCCTCGTGCTGGACGAGCCCACGGCGGTGCTGGCGCCGGCGGAGTCGCGCGCGCTGTTCCGCACGCTCGAGCGCCTGGTCGAGGGGGGCGCGACCGTGGTCTTCGTCACGCACCGGCTGCGCGAGGTGCTGGACCATGCCCGCACCGTCACGGTGATGCGGCGCGGGCGCACGGTGGCCACCCTGCCGTCCGCGGACCTGGACGAGCGCGGGCTGGCCCGCCTGCTCGTGGGCCGGGAGCTGGCGCCCCGCGACCCGGTGCCGCGGCGCGCGCCGGGCGGCGTCGTGCTCGCGCTCGACGCGGTCGGGGACGCCGCGCCCGGCGGCCGTCTCGCGGAGGTCACGCTCCCGGTGCGCGCGGGGGAGATCGTGGGCGTGGCCGGCGTGGAGGGGAACGGGCAGCGCGAGCTCGTGGAGATCGTGGCCGGACTGCGGCCCTTCCGCGGGGCGGCCGCCGTGAACGGCGCGTCGCTGGCCGGTGCGGGGCCGTCCGGCACGCGCCGGCTCGGCGTGGCCCACCTGCCGGAGGACCGGCTCGCCGCGGGCGGCATCGCCGGCTTCACGCTCGCGGAGAACCTCGTGCTCGGGCGCGAAGGGGAGGCGCGGTTCCGCCGCGGCCTCGCCGCCGACGGGCCCGCGATCCGCCGCTTCGCCGCGGAGCGGCTCGCCGCGTTCGACGTGCGCCCCGCGGACCCCGACGAGGACTTCGCCCGCCTGTCCGGCGGGAACCAGCAGAAGGTCGTGTTCGCGCGCGTGACCGACGGCACGCCGGCGCTGCTGCTGGCCGCGCACCCGACGCGCGGCGTGGACGTCGGCGCGTCGGAGGCGATCCACGGCGCGCTGCTCGACGCGCGCGATGCGGGCGCGGCGGTCCTGCTCGTGTCGTCCGACCTCGGGGAGATCCTCCGCCTGTCGGATCGCATCGTGGTGCTGGTCGGGGGCCGCGTGGCGGCGGAGTTCGCGCGGGGCGAGGCGGACGAGGAGGCGGTGGGGCTGGCGATGACCGGGGGCGGCGCGTCGTGAGGGCGGGCGACGCGCGCGCGCTGTCCGGATCGCTGGCCGCGGTGGGCGTCGCGCTCGGCGCGGGCGCGCTGCTCGCGCTCGCGGTGGGCGAGAGCCCGGCGGCCGCGGCGCGCGCCGTGCTGGCGGGCGTGCTCGGCGATCCCGCCGGCATCGGGGCGATGCTGTTCGACGCCACCGCGCTCTCCCTCACCGGCCTGTCGGTCGCCTTCGCGTACCGGGCCGGGCTCTTCAACATCGGCGGCGAGGGACAGATCACCGTGGGCGCGTTCGCGGCCGCCACCGTTCCGCTGGCCCTGCCCGATGCGCCGGCGGTCGTCGTGGTGCCGGCGGCAGTGCTCGCGGCCGCCGGCGCGGGCGCCTTGTGGGGCGCGATCCCCGGCCTGCTGCGCGCGACGCGCGGCGTCCACGAGGTGCTGAACACCATCATGATGAACTTCGTGGCGGCGGGGCTCACCGGGTACCTCACGGTGCACGTGCTGCGCGAGCCGGGCGGGATGATCCCGCAGACGCCGCCGATCCCCGAGGCGGCGCACCTGCCGCGGCTCGGCACGCTGCCGGGACTGTCGGGCCTCGTCTCCGCGGCGAGCCCCGCGAACGCGGCGCTCGGGCTCGCGCTCCTCGCGGCCGCGGCCGCGGCGTGGACGCTCGCGCGCACCCCGTTCGGCTTCCGCGTGCGCGCGCGCGGGCTGGGGGAACGCGCCGCGCGCACGGCCGGCGTGCCGGTGGCCGCCACCGCCGTCCTGGCGATGGCGGTCGCGGGCGCGCTCGCCGGGCTCGCCGGCGTGAACGAGGTCCTGGGCTTCCGGCACCGCTTCCTGGACAACTTCTCGGGCGGCATCGGCTTCCTCGGGATCGCGGTGGCGCTGCTGGGCCGCGCGCGCGTGGGCGGCGTGCTCGCGGCGTCGCTGCTCTTCGCGCTGTTGAACGCGGCCGCGGTGGAGATCGACCTCTCCACCGGCATCCCGCGCGAGCTCGTGCTCGTGGTGCAGGCCCTGATCCTGCTCCTGGCGTCCGCGGGGGAGGAACTGATCCGGCCGTTCGGGCGCGCGGTCCGGAGGACGTCGTGATCGACCTCGACCTCGCCGTCACCGGCATCCGGCTGGCCACGCCGCTCGCCTTCGCCGCGCTCGGCGGCGTGCTGTCGGAGCGGGCGGGCGTGGTGAACCTCGCGCTGGAGGGCAAGCTGCTCGGCGGCGCCTTCGCGTGCGCCGCGGCGGCGGTGGCCACGGGCAACCCGTGGCTCGGCGTGGCCGCGGCGGCGGTCGCGGGCGCGGGGCTGGGGCTCCTGCACGCCGGCGCCGGCGTCGTGCTGCGCGGCGACCAGATCGTCGTGGGCATCGCGTTGAACCTGCTGGTCGCCGGCGGCACGCAGTTCCTGATGGGCGTCCTGTACGGCTCCTCGGCGAACAGCCCGTCCTTCCCGGGGCTGGCCGCGGCCGGCGCGCTCCGGTTCTCGCCGCTGGTGTGGATCGCGCTCGCGGCCGCGCCCGCCGTGCACTTCCTGCTGCGCGACACGCCGTTCGGCCTGCGGCTGCGCGCGGTGGGGGAGTACCCCGGCGCGGCGGAGTCCGCCGGCGTGAGCCCGGTGCGCGTGCGTGTGCTCGCGGTCATGCTCGCGGGGACCCTCGCCGGTCTCGGCGGCGCCTACCTCGCGCTGGAGGCCGCGCAGTTCGTGAAGGGCATGTCGGCCGGCCGCGGGTTCCTCGCGCTCGCCGCCGTGATCTTCGGGAAGTGGCGGCCGCTTCCCGCCGTGCTGGCGTGCCTGTTCTTCGGGGTGACCGAGGCGTTGCAGATCCGGCTGCAGGGGCGCGGTTTGCCCACGCAGTTCGTGCAGATGATCCCGTACCTTCTCACCATGGTCGCGCTCGCCGGACTGGTCGGCCGCTCCCGGCCCCCGTCCGCGCTCGGCGTGCCCCTTCCGGGGGAACGATGATGCGAACCGCCTGCCCCGCCCGCTCCCTGCCGCTCGTCGCGCTGCTGCTCGCCGCCCCCGCGTGCGGCGGACCCGGCACGCCGCCGCTCGCCGGCGCGGACCGGCCGACGAACGTCGTGTTCGTGGTGGGCGACGGCTTCGGCGTCGGCGCGTGGGGCGTGGGCCGCGCCTACCTGGCGGCGCGGGGGGAGCGCTCCGCACTGGACGACGCCCCGCACACGGGCTTCGTGGAGACGCGCTCCGCGGACGCGCTGGTCACGGACTCGGCCGCCGCGGCCACGGCGTGGGCGACCGGCCGGCCCGGCCGCAACGACGTGGTGGGGGAGGCCGACGCGCCCGCGCTCTTCGAGCGGCTCCGCAAGGCGGGGCGGCCGTTCGGTCTCGTGACGACGGCGCGCGTGACCCACGCCACGCCGGCGCCGTTCTACGCGCGGGCCGCGCACCGCGACCACGAGGACGCGATCGCGCGGCAGCTCGCGGCGGCGCTGCCCGACGTGACCATCGGCGGCGGCCGGCGTGCGTTCCTCCCGGCCGGGGCGGGCGGCGCGCGCACGGACGGCGCGGACCTGCTCGCGGCGGCGCGGGAGGCGGGCGCCTTCGTCTCCGACTCGCTGGTCGTGCCGCTGCCGAAGGACGCGCCCGCGCTGCTCCTGCTCGCGGACTCGCACCTGCCGCACGCGGTGGACGCGGCCGGCGCGCCGGACCTCGCGGATCTCGTCACGGCCGCGATCGCGCGGCTGGACGCCGCGGGACCCGGGTGGTTCCTCCTGGTGGAGGAGGGGCGCATCGACCAGGCGGGACACGAGCACGACGCCGCGTCCCTCGCGCGCGACGTGGCCCGGCTGGACCGCGCGGTGGCGGCGATCCTGGAGGTCGTCGACCTCGAGCGGACGCTGGTGGTCGTCACGGCGGACCACGCCACCGGCAACCCGAACCTGCACGAGAACGCGCACCCGGAGAGCCTGGACGTGGTGACGCGCTCGGTCGAGGCGATGGAGCGGCGGATCTTCGAGGGCGATCGGTGGACCGGGACGCCGGCCGCGCTGCTGGAGCGCGCGCTGCCCGTGCTCGTCGAGGGCGCGGCCCACCCCGGCCTGTCGGCCCGGGACATCGACCGCCTCCTGACCGCGGACAACCGGTACGACCGCCGCGCCGCCCTCGGCGCGGCCGTCTCGCGGCGCTTCGGGATCGTGTTCATGGAGTGGGAGGACCACGTGTCCTCCACCGAGGTGAACGGGCACACGGGGGAGCCGGTGCCGCTGCGCGCCTGGGGCGTGCGCGCCGCCGACGCCGCCGGCACGCGGGACCACGCGGCGGTCGGCCGCTGGCTGGCCGACGTGCTGGGCGTGGCCCCGTGAGTCCGGGCGCGTCCCGTTGACACGGTCCGCGGGCGCCCTTACCGTCGCCGCCCTTCCCGGAGGAACCGCCGTGCGCTTCGTTGTCCGCCCCGTCCCGGTGCTCGCCGGCGCCGCGCTCCTGCTGTCCGCGTGCGCCTCGGACGAGAAGTCCCCGTTCGATCCCGCGGCGGACCGCGAGCCGCCCGCCCTCGTCGCGTTCGAGATCATCGTCGAGGATCAGCACGTGTACGCGGCGTGGCAGGCGTCCGAGCCCGTGGCCGCGGTCGTCGAGTACGCCTGCCCCGCGGACGGGACCACGCGCCACTCGTATCCCGGCGGCGGCGAGCCCGCCGCGAGCGGCCTGACCAAGCTGCTGAAGCTCGACGGCGGCGCGGCCTACACGGACGTGCGCGTGCGCATGCGGGACCGCGCCGGCAACGTGGCGATCGTCGCGCCCGAGGCGGACTCGTTCTCGCCGGCGGCCGTCGCCCCGGAGGATCTCTTCCTCTTCGCGATGATCGACGTGGGCTGGGGCGACGCCCTGTACATGGAGGCGCCGGACGGCACCAACTGCCTCGTCGACGCCGGCCATCCGGTGGATGGACTGAAGGTGCGCTGGTTCCTGCGGACCTACCTGGACGTGGACGCGCTGGACTTCGCCTCGCTGTCGCACGTGCACGAGGACCACGTCGGCGGGTTCTACGGCGACGACTTCGATGCGCTCGACGGGCTGTTCCAGGACAACGGCGGCGGCAACGACCCGATCCCGGTGGGCACGTTCCTCGACTTCACGGACAAGACCCCCGGCACGCTCAACGGGCCGTACGACAACCTGCTGGGCGCTCTGTCGGGGATGGGCGCGGCCTTCGGCGGGCGCACCGAGCTCGGCGTCGGCGCGTCCAGCCTCACCGAGCCCACCCTGCAGTGGGGCGACGGCGTGCGCGTGGACCTCCTGGCGGCCGGGAAGAAGGGCTTCCTGATCCCGGAGTTCGCGCTGGTGGACGCCATCGGCAGCGTGCAGAACAACGACTCCATGGTGTACCGCGTGCAGTACGGCGACTTCGTGCTGCTCCTGATGGGGGACGGGGAGTTCGCCACCGAGCAGTTCCTGCAGAACCGCTGGCCGGCGGACTTCCTGCGGGCGGACGTGCTGAAGCTGGGCCATCACGGCTCCAACGACGCGAACAGCGAGCGCTTCCTGGACGTGGTGGATCCGCGCGTGGCGCTCGTCACGAATGCCGTGTCGGAGAACCCCGGCGTGGAGCACCCGTTCGTGCTGGAGCGGCTGCTGAAGCGCGGGACGGACTACTTCGCGTCCGACCGGGTCATCCCGAACCGGGATCGCGCGGAGTCCGGCGTGCGCGGCGACGTGATGATCTGGACGGACGGCGGCGCGTACACGTTCGTCGTCGACAACATCGTCTTCGAGTAGCCGCGGCGTCAGCCGCGGAAGCGGGCCATCGCCTCCTCGGCGGGCTCGTAGTGGGACGGCTCCATGGTGAACGCGCCGCGCCCGCGCGTGAGCGACCGGAGGTCCGTGGCGTAGCCGAACATCCGCGACAGCGCCACGGTGGCCGAGGCGCGCTCCAGCTTCTCGCGGCTGTCCAGGCCCGTGACCTGCGCGCGCCGCGCGTTCAGGTCCCGGAGCACCTCGCCCGCGTACTCGGACGGGACGACGACCTCCACGCGCACCACCGGCTCCAGGAGGACGGGCCCGGCCTCCTGCGCGGCCTGGCGGAACGCGTCCGAGGCCGCCCCGCGGACCGCGAGCTCCGACGCCGCCTCTCCCGGGAGCTCCGCGTCCAGCACCTCCACCCGCACGTCGATCAGCGCGTAGCCGGCGAAGGGGCCCGCGCCCATCGCGGCGCGCGCGGCGGACTCGATCCAGGCCAGGGCAGGCGCGGGGACGCGGTCCAGAGGCGCGCCGTTCGCGAACGAGAAGCCCTCGTTGCGCGCCGCGGGGAGGAGGCGCAGCGTGACCGCCGCGCGGTGCCAGCGGTCCGCGATCTCGCGGTCGAACCGCCCGGCGGCCGTGGCCGGCCGCGAGATCGTCTCGCGGAAGGCCACCTGCGGGTTGCCGATGCGCGCCGCGACGTGGAACTCGCGGGCCAGGCGCTCCACGAGCACGGCGAGGTGCAGCTCGCCCATGCCGGCCACGATCTTCTGCCCGGTCTCCGGATCGTCCCGCACCGTGAACGTGGGATCCTCCACCGCGAGCTCGGCGAGCGCGCGCTCGAGATCCGGCAGCTCCGCCTGGGAGCGCGGCTCGATGGCGGCGGAGATGACGGGGTCCGGGAACCGGATGGGCTCCAGGATCACCGGGTCGTCCGCCGTCCCGAGCGTGTCCCCCGTGACCGTGCGCTTCGGGCCCACGAGCGCCACGATGTCGCCGGCGAGCGCCTCCTCCAGCGCCTCCTTGCGGTTCGAGTGCATGCGGTAGATCCGCGTGACCCGCTCGTCGACGGAGCGGTCGGGGTTCCAGACCTTGTCCCCGCGGCGCAGCGTGCCCGCGTACACCCGCGTGTAGTACAGGCGGTTGCGCGTCTCGTCGTTCATGATCTTGTACACCAGCGCGGTGAGCGGGAGCTGCGGGTTCGGATTCCGCGGGACCTGCTCCTCCGTGCCGGGGCGCACGCCGAGGACGGGCGGGACGTCCAGCGGGGAGGGGAGGAAGTCCACCACCGCGTCCAGCAGCCGGCGGATGCCGCGGTTCCGCAGCGCCGTGCCGCACAGCACTGGGTGCACCGCGCCGCCCAGCACCGCCTTGCGCAGCGCGGGGACGAGCCGCGCACGGTCGACGGCGCCGGTCTCCAGGAACGCGTCCAGCAGCGACTCGTCGCCGAGCGCGGCCGCCTCCACCAGGCGCTCGCGGGCGGCGCCCGCGGCGGCGCGCAGCTCCGCCGGCACCGGGGAGGACGCCGGCGTGTCCGTCTCGTCCGCGGCGTCCCAGGTCAGCAGCACGTCCTCCACGGGGTCCACCGCGGCGAGGTACCCGTGGTCCTTGCCGACCGGGAGCAGCAGCGGGACGAACGTGCCGGACAGCTTCGCGCCCAGGTCGGCGAGCGCGCGCTCGAAGTCCGCGCCGAGCCGGTCCAGCTTGTTCACGAAGACGACGCGCGGCACGCGGTACTCCGTGGCCTGGTGCCACACCTTCTCCGACTGCGGCTCCACGCCGCCCACGCCGCAGATCACGACCACCGCGCCGTCCAGGACGCGCAGCGAGCGCTGGACCTCCGCCGTGAAGTCCACGTGCCCGGGCGTGTCCACGATGTTCAGCGTGCAGTCCCGCCAGGGCGCGCTGGTGACGGCGGACGTGATGGTGATGCCGCGCTCCCGCTCCTGATCCATCCAGTCCATGACCGCGGTGCCCTCGTCCACCTCGCCGATCCGGTGGGAAGATCCCGTGAAGAAGAGGATCCGCTCCGTCGTGGTGGTCTTGCCGGCGTCGATGTGCGCGATGACGCCGAGGTTCCGCAGGCGGGAGATGCGTTCCTTCGCGTTCATGGCCTCCGCTCCGGGCGAGTCCCGCAAGCTAGCATCCGCCCCCGGATGCGACAACACGGGATGCGGATGCCCGCGCGGGGATCCGGGTCGCGTTGACAGCGGCCCGCGGCCCCTCCTATGCTCCGCGCCCCGCCGTCACCCCGCGGACCGAGGTGCATCCCCCGTGGCCGAGACGTCGCAGGACAGCCCGCTGCAACGGGGCCGCTTCGGCCGCATCGTCCCGTGGCTCTTCCTCCTGCCGGCCGCGGTCCTCATCGTCGTGTTCCGCATGGCGCCCATCGTGGCCGCCCTGGGACTGTCGTTCTTCGACGCCAGCTTCGGGAAGGTCCGCGCGTTCGTCGGGACGCAGCAGTACGAGCGCCTGTTCACGGATCCGGACTTCTGGCAGAGCGTGGTCAACACGCTGTGGTTCGTGGCCGGCGCCGTGCCGCTCTCGGTGGCCACGTCCCTGTTCTTCGCGCTCCTCCTGCGCCGCGGGGTGCGCGCGCTCGGGTTGTACCGCACCATCTACTTCCTGCCCGTGGTCACGTCCTTCGTCGCGGTGTCCATGGTGTGGAAGCTCATCTTCCACCCGCGCTTCGGGGCCGCGAACGGGCTCCTGGAGGCGGCGGGAGCGCAGGGGCTGAAGTGGCTGGAGGAGCCGCGCGGCATCTTCCAGCTCGCCCTGGCGCCGTTCGGGCTGGACCTCCCCGGCTGGGCGGAAGGACCGAGCCTCGCGCTCGCGTGCGTGACGTTCGTCTCCGCGTGGCGCGGCATCGGCTACAACGTGGTGATCTTCCTCGCGGGACTGCAGAACATCCCGGAGCAGTTCTACGAGGCGGCCACCATCGACGGCGCCGGCCGCCGGCACGCCTTCCGCCACGTGACCTGGCCGCTGCTCACGCCCACCACGTTCTACGTGACGGTGATGAGCACGATCCTGTCCTTCCAGGTGTTCGCGCCCATCTACCTGATGACCGGGCCGCCGGTGGGCGGGCCGCTCGGGACCACGAACGTGGTGGTGTACTACCTGTTCGAGAAGGGCTTCGACGCGGGCGGCAACATGGGCTACGCGTCCGCGGTCGCGCTGGTCCTGTTCGCCGTGATCCTGGCACTCACGCTGTTCCAGCGCAAGGTCGTGGAGTCGCGGGTGCACTATGCCTAGGGTCGTGCCCGCGCGCGAGAGGGCCCTGGCGCACGCCGTGCTCATCGTCGGCGGGCTGACGTTCCTGCTGCCGTTCTACTGGATGCTCGCGACGTCCCTGAAGGGTCCGGAGGACCTGTTCCGCTCGCCGCCCACCTGGTGGCCGGAGGCGCCGCGGCCGGACAACTACCCGGAGGCGTGGAGCGCGGTCCCGTTCCTCCGGTACTTCCTGAACACGTTCCTGGTGGCCGGCGCCATCGTGGCCGGCGTGGTGGTCACGTCCGCGCTGGCGGCGTTCGCGTTCGCGTTCTTCCGCTTCCGCGGGCGGGAGCGCCTCTTCGACGGCTTCCTGTCCACGATGATGGTGCCGGAGCCCGTGTACATCATCTCGTCGTACATCCTGCTGTTCAACCTGCCCGGCGGCGGGCGGGACGGCTGGATCGACGACTACTCCGCGCTCATCGTGCCGTGGCTGGCCCACGTGTTCTCCATCTTCCTGCTGCGACAGCACTTCCTGTCGTTCCCGCGGGACCTCGTGGACGCCGCCGTCATCGACGGGTGCGGCCCCGTCCGCTTCCTGTTCACGATGGTGCTGCCGCTGTCGCGCGCGTCGCTGACCGCGGTGTGCCTGTTCACGTTCATCAACACGTGGAACAGCTTCCTGTGGCCGCTCGTGATGACGAACTCGGACTCCAAGCGGCTGATCCAGGTGGGGCTGGCGTTCTTCTCGCAGTCCCAGGGCACCGAGCACGGGCTGATGATGGCCGCGGCCGTGTTCTCCATCGCGCCGCTGCTCGTGGCGTACTTCTTCGCGCAGCGGCAGATCATCGAGAGCCTGACCCACACCGGACTCAAGGGGTGACGTCGTGGAACGGATGAAGCGGGCGGCGGCCGCGCTGCTGGCGCTGGGCCTGGTCTCGTGCGGAGGCGGGGGAGACGGCGACGCGGGCCGCGGGGCGGCCGGGCCGCTGCGGTTCTGGCATGCCATGGGCGGACCGCTGGGGCGGTCGCTGGAGCGGCTCGTGGCGGACTACGACACCGGTGCGGCGCACCCCGTGGAGAACGTGTCCATGGGGCAGTACGAGGCGCTGTCGCAGAAGATCATGGCCGCCGTTGCCGCCGGCGGGCCGCCGGACCTCGCGCAGTGCTACGAGGCGTGGACCGCGAACCTCGTGGCCAACGGCTCCATCATCCCGTTCGACGGATTCCTGGAGGACTCCGCGGGGCGGGCCCTGCGCGAGGACCTGGTGGACGTGTTCGCGTCGGCGTCGGAGCAGGGCGGGAAGCTCTGGTCGTTCCCGTTCAACAAGTCCGTGCGCTGCCTGTACTACAACAAGGACCACTTCCGCGACGCGGGCCTGGACCCGGAGCGCCCGCCGCGCACGTGGGCGGAGTATCGCGAGTACGCGCGCCGCCTCACGGTGGACGCGGACGGCGACGGCGCGCCGGAGCGCTTCGGCTTCGCCAGCCAGATCACGGCGTCCATGTTCGAGAACCTCCTCGTGCAGAACGACGGGTCGCTCCTCGACCCGGACGGGACCCGCGTCGCCTTCGCCTCGCCCGAGGGCGTGGAGGCGCTGGAGTTCATGGCGGACCTCCTGGTGCGGGACGGGACGTCCTTGGTCAGCTCCGGGTTCGAGTACCAGAACGAGTTCCTGGCCGGGAAGGTGGCCATGATCGAGGGCAGCTCGGTGACGCTGGCGTTCCTGGAGGGGAAGTACTCGTTCCCGCTGGGGGTGGCGGCGCTGCCGGCGGGGAAGAAGGACACGCAGCTCGTCGCGGGGACGGACGTGGTGATCTTCGCGACCACCCCGGAGCGGGAGCGCGCGGCGTTCGAATTCGTGCGCTGGTTCACGGACACGGCGCAGACCGCGCGCTGGGCCGCGGAGACCGGGTACCTGCCGGTGCGGCGCTCCGCGATGGAGCACCCGGTGCTGGGGGCCCGGATGGACGCGGTGCCGGGGCTGCGCGAGGCGCTCGGGCAGCTCGCGCGGGCCACGCCGCAGCCGAAGGCGCCGGGCTGGTACGCCGGGCGGACGATCCTGGAGCGCGAGGCCATCGAGCCCGTGCTGCGCGGGACGCTGCAGCCGGCCGAGGCGCTCCGCGCGGCGGCGGAGAAGGCGAACGCGGAGATGGCGCGTGGCGAGGGCTGAGCCGCCGGCGGAAGGCCGTTCCCGGGGTCCGTTGACTTCCCGCGGATCGCGTGATACACGACTCCGCTGCCCACCTCCGGGCCGCGCCGGGTTCGCCCGGCAGGACCGGATCGCGATCGGCTCCAGGGAGTTTCTCGTGAGATTGAAGACGGGTGCCGCGGTCCTCGCGCTCCTTGCGGGTGCGGCCCTCCCGGTGCGCGCCGCCGATCATCTGGTCCTGACCGAGTTCGCGGTCACCCCCACCGACGCCGAGTTCATCGAGATCTTCAATCCGACGACGGAAGTCGTTGATCTGACGGACTATTACCTCTCGGACTTCGTGCTCTCCAGCGATCCCACGCAGAACTACTGGCGGCTCGTGGACGGCACGCTCGTCCCGGAGGCCGGGTTCGACACGGACTTCCTGGCCCGCTTCCCGGCCGGCGCCACGATCCTCCCGGGGCAGACGATCGTGGTCTCGCTGCACGACGACACGGTGTTCACGGAGTTCTGGGCCGGCGGCGGCCGCACGGTGCCCGTGGACTTCGAGATGGTCCAGGACGGCGCGGCGGACGGCGTCCCCGACATGGTCGATCCGGGCCCGGCCACGATCGGCCAGCGGCTGATCCAGGCGAACGCGGGGCTGTCGAACGCGCGCGAGGTCGTGGTGCTGTTCCACTGGGACGGCGTGAGCGACCTCGTGCAGGACGTGGACATCGTCCAGTGGGGGAACGCGGGCCCGGTCTTCAACACGATCTCCCCGGTGAAGACGGGCGTGCAGGTGGACGGTCCGGACGCGGACGCCACGCCCACCGCGTACCTCGCGGACTCGCCGGCGGCGGAACAGGATCTCGCCTCCACGGGCGACAGCGCGAACGACGTGGGGCTCACGGTGTCGCGCGTGGACTTCGACGAGGGGCTGGAGCCGCTCGCGGGCGGCAACGGCCTCACCGGCCACAACGAGACCGGCGAGAACTACTCGGCCACCTGGGCCGAGAACACGCCGCCGTCCATCGGCTCGCCGGGCGAGTTCGGGCCGCCGGCGCTGCTCGGCGGCGCCGCGCGCAGCGCGGAGTCCTTCGAGCTGGAGTTCTCCCGCGTGCTGGACGCGACCACGGCGGCGCGCACGGCCTCCTACAGCATCCTGCAGGTGCTCACGCCGGCCGGGGAGCCGGCGAACGTCCCCCTCGCGGTCCGGGACGCGGAGCTGCTGCCCGACGGGCGCCGCGTGCTCCTGGCCACCGCGGAGCAGGTCCCGCTGGCGCTGTACGAGGTCCGGGTGTCGGGGGTCCTGTCCGAGGACGGCAACGACGCGGTCGCGCCCGGCACACGCGTGCTCCTGCGCGGATACAACCCCGGGCCCGGCCTGCGCATCGTGGTGCCGCGCCGGCCCTTCGTCCCGACGCTCGACGGACCGATGGAGATCGCCTACGAGGCGCCGCAGGGACGCGGCATCCTGCTGCGCGTGTTCGACCCCTCCGGCCGCGAGCTGTTCGTCCTCGCGGAGGAGGCGGCGCCCGCCGGCGGGCTGCGGACGATCCGGTGGGACGGCCGCGACCGGCTCCGGCAGCGGCTCCCGGCCGGCGTGTACACCTTGCACCTGGAGATCCCCGCCAGCGGGGAGGAGACCGCGGTGCCGATCGTGATCGGCTCGCCGAACGAGGAGACGCTCCGGTGAGACGAGCCCCGGGACCCCGCTTCGCCCCGCTCGCGTGCGCCGCGCTTCTCGCGCTCGCCGCCGGCGCGGCCTCCGCGCAGGCGCCCGGCGACGGCACGCTCGATCCGCCGCGCCGCTCGGAATTCGCCCCGGCGGGGCCGCTGCGCGTCGTGGGCGGCGTGACGCCCATCTCGGCGGTCAACGCGAACGACGCGAGCGGGCTGTCGCCGCTCGAGAGCGCCTTCGTGACGATCCGCGGCGTGGTCCAGTTGGCGACGGGGGTCGCGGACCCGTTCGACGAGGCCGCGCCGCAGCCGTGGTTCTACGTGCACGACGGGACCGGCGCCGTCGCCGTCGCCCGGCGGAACATCGCCGCGATCAGCGTGGCCGCCGGGGACTCCGTGGAGGTCTCCACGTTCGTGTTCACGCAGCGCTTCGCGCCGCTGCGCGGCACGCGCACGCTGGACCTGGCGTTCGCGTTCGTCGGCGACGTGACCGTGCTCGCCTCCGGGCGCCCGCTGCAGCCCGCGCAGGCGCTGACCGCGGCCGACGTGGCGGACCAGGGGGCGCTCCACGAGGGCCTGCTCGTCACCCTGTCCGGGCTCACGGTCGTGCAACCGTCGGAGTGGCCGGCGGCCGGCGCCTCCGGCTTCGTGCGGGTCACGGACGGGACCGACACGCTGCGCATCTACGTGGACGAGGATACGGACCTGGACGGCCTGTCGCCGCCGGCGGGCACGTTCGCGGTGACCGGCTTCGTGGCGCAGGACGACACGAACCGGCCCCCGGGCAGCGCCGGCCCGTTCCTCACCGGCCACTTCGTCTACCCGCGGTCCGCCGCGGACCTCGCGCAGGGCGACGGCTCGGGCACGGCCACCGTGTCCCCGGCCACGGTCGTGGAGGGCGCCACCGGCGTCTCGCTCGCGTTCACGATCACCGGGCAGGACGCCGTGCTGGAGACCGTGCAGGTGGAGATCCCCGCCGCGTGGACGTGGACCGCGCCGGGCACGGTCGCCCTCTCGGGCGCGGGGTTCGCCGGCGCGACCGCGTCGTTCGCGGCCTCCGGCTCCGGGGGTTGGATCGTGGAGATCGCCGGGGCCGCGGTGGACGGCGCGACCACGGGCACGGCCACGATCGGCGCGCTGACCGCGCCCGCCGCCGCCGGCCCCAGCATCTTCCCGGTCCGGACCGCGGCCGCGGGCGGCACGCCCGCCGCGATCCTCGGCTCGCCCGTCGTGGACGTCGTGTCCAGCGCGTCGGCCGGCGAGGTGGTGATCAACGAGCTGTACCCGCGCACGCTCGCCTCCGCGCAGGGCGTGGAGCGGAGCGAGTTCATCGAGCTGCGCAACCGCACGGCGCGCGACTTCGTGATCGCGGGGTGGAGCCTCGCGGACATCGGCCGCGACGCCTCGTGCACGCTCGGGCCGCGCTGGGCCTTCCCGCCGGGGACGACCATCCCCGCGAACGGCTTCGTCGTGGTCTGCCAGACCGCGCGGGATGCCGCGGCCGGCGCCGGCTTCCTCGTGGACTTCCCCGGGGTGCCGTCGGCCGTCTTCGAGATGTTCGATCCCTCCGCCCCCGCGAACCGGCCCGACGATCCCGGCACGCCGAACATGGTCCTCCTGGATCCGGCGAGCGGGGACGACCGCATCTACCTGCTGGGCGGGCCGAACACGAACGCGGGGCAGTGCGAGTCCCCGAGCATCCCGGGCCTGTTCCTGCCGTTCCAGGAGCTCGTGGTCCTCCGGAACTCGCTGGGCGCGATCATCGACGTCGTGGAGTACCGCGAGCCCGGTCCGTGCACGACGGACCTGTGCGGGCCCGCCGGCCCCGGCGGCACCGGGCCGGACGACGCCTACCCGTACGGGCCGCCGAAGGTGGGGCACACGCTCGGGCGCGATGCGGCGTCCACGGACACGGACGACTCGTCCGCCGATCTGCGCCCGTCGTCCACGCCCACGCCCGGGGCCGTGAACGTGCCGGTGGACTCGGTGCCTCCGGTGCTGGGCACGGAGGCGGGGGTGGCCATCTCCGCGAGCCTCGTGGAGATCCGCTTCGACGAACCGGTCGAGGAGGACGGCGCGCTGGATCCCGCGAGCTACGTGTTCGCGCCCGGTCCCGGCGGCGCCGCCCCCGCGGTGCGCGCCGTGCTGCGCGATCCCGCGGAGCCCCTCTCGCACTTCTTCCTGGTGACGGACGCCCTGCCGGCGGGCGGCGCGCTGACGCTGTCCGTGTCCGGCATCACCGACCTCGCCTTCGACGGCGGCGCGGGCAACGGGCTGGACACGACCGTGACGGTCAACGTCCCGCAGGACGCCGTGCCGATCTGCACCGTCCAGGAGACGGACGAGGTGGGGTTCTCGCCGCTCGTGGGGGACACCGTGCTCGTGGCCGGGTACGTCACGATCCTGCCCACGTCCGTGGACCGGTTCTCCATCTGGGTGCAGGAACCGGGGGAGTCCGGCTGCGGCGTCAACGTCTTCTCGTTCGACATCCCGGCCGAGCTGGCCGTGTACGGGGTGGAGCTGAACGACCTCGTCGTCATCCACGGCCGCGTCACGGAGTTCATCTCCGCCAGCTCCGGCTCGGGCGCGGTGACGGAGCTGGCGTCGTACGGCAACTCGGACTTCTTCCGGTTCCTGGTGCGGGGACTGGACGGGCCGGAGCCGCGCGTCCGGACCACCGGCGGGGCGAACGACGAGTCCCTGGAGGGCACGCTCGTGCGGACGTCGGGGACCGTGGTCAACTCGAATTCGCTCGCGGCGTGGATCGACGACGGGACCGGCGCCGTGCAGGTCTTCCAGAACTTCTCGGCGCTGGATCTCACGCGCTACACGGTGGGGGACGTGCTGGACGTCACCGGCGTCATCACGCAGTTCGACTCCTCGGAGCCGTACTTCGAGGGCTACGAGCTGGTGCCGCAGGGCCAGGACGCCATCGTCGAGCTGGAGGGGGACTTCACCGACTCCCCGTCGATCCGCGTGGGCAAGCGCGTGCTCGTGCCGGAGCTCGGCGAGCGGATGGACATCACGGTGACCACGCCGCGCCGGCACGACGTGATCGTGGAGATCTTCGACGCGACGGGCCGGAAGGTGACCACGTTCCGCGACGGCCTGGGGCTCGGCGAGATGCGCTTCCAGTGGGACGGCCGCGGGCAGGACGGCGCGGTCGTGGCGCCGGGCGTGTACATCTGCCAGGTCCGCGCCACGCCCCTCGACGGCGGCGGCGTGGTCAAGCACACCGCCCCGATCGTGGTGGGGCTGCGTCTCGAGGGCGGGGAGGCACCCCGATGAATCGGCGTAGAACGCGAAAGGAAGGTGTTCCCATGGCGCTTCGCGGCGCACTTCGGGTCGTGCCGGCGGTTGCGGGGCTCTGGCTCGGCCTCGCCGCCCCCGCGCACGCCGTGTTCGACGACCTGGAGATGAGCCCGCGCGCCCGCGCGCTGGGCGGAGCCTACGCCGGCCTCTCCGAGGACGCGCAGGCGATCTACTACAACCCCGCCGGCCTCGCCGCCCTCGACGGCCGGGACCTGCGCGGCACGGTGTTCCAGCCGTTCGGGCTCGGCTTCCACCAGGCGAACGCGGTGGCCTTCGCCATGCCCTTCGCCGAGCTCGGCACGTTCGCGGTGGGCTACGCGGACTACCGCGCGGAGTGGGAAGGCGCGGTGCTCTCCATCGAGCGGACGTTCACGTTCGGCCACGGCGTCATGCTCATGGAGGACCTCTCGTCCAGCCTGGCCTTCGGCTACAACATCAACCTGTACAACCTGGACTACCCGACGCCGTCGGTCTCCGGCTTCGACCTGGGCTCGCAGTACGCCGTGGGCGTGGACGTGGGCTTCGTGGCGACGCTGCGCGAGCGGACCACCGCGGGCATCTTCGCGAAGAACCTGAACAACCCCACCGTGGGCGACCCGGTGGAGGATGACCTCCCGCAGCGGGTCTCCGGCGGCATCGCGTACCGCCCGTACGACGGCGTGGTCACCGCGGTGGAGATGGAGAAGGAGCTGGGCGAGAAGGTGCAGTTCCACGGCGGCGTGGAGTTCCACGTGGCGGACCCGCTCGCGCTCCGCTTCGGCGCCCAGACGCAGCCGAACCTGTTCGATGTCGGCGCCGGCCTGGACTGGCGGCAGGTCCGGGTGGACCTGACCTACACGCACCATCCCGTGCTGGACGGCACCGTCCGGTACGGCCTCGGGCTGAAGTTCTAGGGAGGCGGCGTGGATTCCGTGCGAACCCTCCTCGCGGCGCTCCTCCTCGCGGTCCTCGGGCCCGCGACGGGCCGCGCGCAGGAGCCGCTGGACCTGAACCGCGCCTCCGCCGAGGCGATCGCGGGGCTGCCGGTGCCCGCCGATGTCGCGCGCGGCATCTGGGAGCACCGCGAGTTCGTGGACTGGTACGTCACCGTGGAGGACCTGCTCCGCGTGCCCGGACTGACGCCGGAGATGCTGCTCACGCTGCGCCCGCTCGTGCAGGTGGTCCCGGTGGAGCGCTCGCCGGAGATGCAGCGCAAGGACGACCTGTTCTACCGGTTCGAGTGGTGGGAGGGGAGCGAGGGCGCGGACGAGTCCCTGGTGGAGCTGTACAAGGACCTGGCGCTGCGCCCGGTGGACATCAACGAGGCCAGCGTGCTGGACCTGCAGAACCTGCAGAGCATGTCGCCCGTCGCCGCCGCGGCCATCGCGCGCTACCGGGACCGCGTGGGCCGCATCGGCAACCAGGCGGAGCTGCGCCGCGCCCCCGGGCTCACCGGCTGGAATTACTCGAACGTGCGGAACTTCGTCACCTACGGCGAGGACGGGGAGCGGGACGGCCGGCTGCACGGCGCGTACTCCCTGCGCGTGGAGACGACCAACTGGTTCTCGGAAGTGGAGGACATGCTCCGCGAGGACCGGGACCCGGGCCAGGGCACGAACGACAACTGGTGGGACCGGCTCGGGCTGGACACGCCGGACCCGGCGGTCTCGCAGAAGCTGTGGCTGCGGCAGGGCCGGCGGTTCCAGGGCGGGTTCGCCACCGTCCGGCGCCTCGGCGAGGACGACCTGTTCGACACGGTGAAGGGCTTCGCGGGCGCGGAGGACGTGGCGCTGGGCCCGGTCACGGTGGAGAAGGTCGTCGCCGGAAACTACGCGCTGTCCTGGGGCCAGGGCGTGGTGATGGACAACTCGGACTTCCGCTCCTCGCGCCAGTCGGGGTACGGCTTCGGCAAGCGGTACGACGGCATCCTGGGCGACCTCTCGCGCGGCGACCAGTTCTCGCTGCGCGGCGGGGCCGTGGAGTCGCGGCTCGGGCCCGCGCGGCTGCTGGCGTTCTGGTCCGACGACGAGCGGGACGCCATCCTCAACGAGGACGGCTCCGTGAACATGCTCGTGCGCATGACGCCGCGCCTCGAGAACGAGGATCTGGAGGCGGCCGGCCTGCGCCCGATCCGCGACACGCTGGAGGAGACCACCTGGGGCGGGAACCTGCGGTGGGACCTCGGCTACGGCCGCCACTTCGGCGTGAGCGGCTACGAGAGCCGGTACGACCGCTTCTTCGACCCGAAATGGGATCCGGACCACCCCACGGACAAGCACCCGCTCGTGGCGGACGACGACGAGGACACGTTCGTCCCGCAGGACGCGGAGCTGTTGTCGTCCTACAAGAGCCCGGGGAAGTACCGGCGGGTGCAGGGCGCCGACTTCCAGTGGGTCCACGGCCACCTGGCGCTGCAGGGCGAGTACGGGGAGCTGGAGGCGGACGGGGAACCCCTCAAGATCGGGGACGATCCCGGGGCGCTCGTGCTGAACGCGTACCTGCAGTACGAGAACCTGGACTTCCTCGCGCTGTGGCGCGACTACGACGTGGGCTACGACAACCCGTACCAGCGGTCGTTCTCGAACTACGAGCGGTTCAAGGGCACCATCGTGGAGGACTACTTCCGCCTCGAGGACCCGGTGTACGGGTTCGTGTACCAGAACGCGTACCAGCCGCAGGCGGAGCGGGGGCTGTACTTCAACACGCGCTACCGGATCTCCGAGCCGCTCATCCTGGTGATGGAGATGGACAACTGGCGCCGGCAGGCGGACATGAGCAAGTACACCCGCGTGGTGGGACGGCTGGAGTACCGGATGCTGTTCCCGCTCCGGCTCAAGGTGCGGCACAAGTGGCAGAACCGCGAGCTGGACAACCTGGACGACCCGTCCATCTTCAACAACATCGAGACCCGGTTCGAGCTGGAGTACCGGCTCTCCCGGTACGACCAGCTGGAGTTCCTGTACGCCACGTCCTACACGAAGTGGCCGCCGCGCGGGCGGCTGCAGGGCAACGTGGACGCCGACGGCGGCAGCCCCATCTCCGGCAACAACGCGTCGCCGGGATGGGCGTTCGGGGGCTGGTGGACCCACCACACCGCGAACGAGCGGCTGCAGTTCGACGGCGCCATGTTCGTGTACGACGGCTTCCTGTGGTTCTTCGAGAAGAACACGTTCCGCGTGAGCGACGGGCAGGGGTTCCGGTCGTTCATCGAGGTCGCGGACCGCGTTTCCGACGGCCTCACCCTCCGGATGCGGTGGGTCCGCGAGAACCAGCTGCGCAACACCGCGGTGGACGTGCGCCAGTTCAACGAGGAGGTCGGGGCGCCGATCGACGCGGGGAACGTGAAGCGCACCACGAACTACTTCCGCGTCCAGGCCGACTGGACCTTCTGAGGAGCGGGGAGAAGCCATGAGACGCATTCCGGCCCTAGCGGCGGCCCTGCTCCTGAGCGCGGGCAGCGCGTCCGCCCTGACCTTCTTCGACCTGGCCACCGGCGACGAGGCGCTCCTGCCGGACGCGCGCTCGGTCGCCCTGGGGCGCACCCGCATCGTCGAGGACGCGGGGGCGTTCACGGCCGCGGGCAACCCGGCCTGCCTGCCCTCGGTGCAGGGCCTGCACGGCATGCTGGGCGGCAGCGTCCTGAAGCTGAAGGAGACCCGCTCCACGCCGGCGTACGACAGCTTCGACGCGTACGTGGTCGAGTCCATCTACGTGCTGAACGACGAGTACCAGTTCGAGGGCGGGATCGGCGCCGCGCTCGGCTTCGAGTGGGGCGGGCGGCGGTGGGGCGCCGGCCTGTCGCTCTCGCCGGTGCGGGACTTCCAGTACGACTACTCCGAGGAGGTCCGCGACAACAACGCGTTCACCCAGCCGCGGGACGTGCTGCTGGCGGTGAACGAGCTGCAGTCGGACGGCTCCCTGGACGCCTGGTCGCTCGGCGTGGGCACGCACGTGATCCCGGAGCTGGAGGTGGGGGCCACGGTGCAGTGGTTGACCGGCAAGCACGACTTCGTGTCCCGGACCCGGTTCGTGCAGGGGGATTCCACCACGTTCACGCGCGCGAACATCTCCGGGCTGGACGGCACGCGCTGGATCGTGGGCGCGCGGTGGAACCCGATCCCGGCGGTGTCGGCGTCCGGCGTGCTGCGCAGCCGCACCCGCGTGACCGGGGACGCGCGGCAGGAGACCTCCGGGACGGCGGCGTCCGCGGGCGCGGCGGACATCACCTACCCGGTGGAACTGAGCTTCGGCGCGGCCTGGCACCCGCGGGCGAAGGTGCGCACCACGGTGCGGGCGGAGGCGACCTGGGTGCAGTGGTCGGAGTACGAGAACGACCTGCTGGCCGACGACGCGCTCGACGACGTGTGGGACGCGCGCATCGGCATCGAGCACGTCTTCTACAACGACTTCCCCCTGCGCTTCGGGCTGCGCTACGCCCCGGCGCCGCTGGACGACGAGGTGGCCACCACGGCGTTCACGTTCGGCGGCGGGGTTGACGCCGGGAGGGTGCGGGCGGACCTTTCGTTCGAGGTCGCCAATCGCCGGTACCGGCACGAGGACCTGTTCGACGATGCCGCCTTCGGCGGCGAGAGCCGTGTCCGCAAGGACCTCGTGGAGGAGAGCGGGACGTCCATGTTCCTCACCGTCGGCTCCAGCTGGAACGTCCTCGGAGGCTGATCCATGCCGCGTCGCGTCGCCCCCGTCCGCTCCGCGCTGCTCGCCGCCGCCGCGCTGGTCGCGCTCGCGGCCGGCGCCGTGGACGCGCGCGTCGTCCGTCTCACCATCGTCCATACGAACGACATCCACGGCGGCATCGATCCCAGCGGTGCCACGTTCATGAGCCGGGACTTCCCGCCGAAGCTCGGCGGCGGCGCGTCCATGGTGACGCTGCTGGAGCGCGTCCGCCGGGACGTGGACCGCAAGGGCGGCCACCTCCTCGTGCTGGACGCGGGGGACATCTTCCAGGGCACGCCGATCGGCACGCTCACCCGCGGGCGCGCCGTGATCGACTTCATGAACGCCGCCGGCTACGACGCCTTCGCGCTCGGCAACCACGACTTCGACGAGGGCAAGGAGAACGCGCGCGAGCTGGTGGCCCGGGCGCGTTTCCCCGTCGTCAACGCGAACCTCGTGGACGCGGCCACCGGCGAGACCGTGGACTGGGTGGAGCCCTGGATCATCAAGGACTTCGGGGACCTGCGGGTGGGCATCTTCGGGCTGATCACGCCGGAGACGAAGAACATGAGCTTCCCGGCGAACATCGCCGGGCTGGAGTTCGCCCCGCTCGCGCCGGCGGCCCGGCGCTGCGTGCAGGAGCTGAAGGCGCAGGGCGTGGACGTGATCCTCGGCGTGGGGCACGTGGGCATCCCGTACGATCCGGCGGAGGCCCTGGCGGACCGGCAGCGGGACGGCTGGCCGGCGGAGGACGACACCCGCGCCACCGCCATCGACGTGGCGCACGCGGTGGACGGCATCGACGCGTTCTTCGCGGGGCACATCCACAAGGGCTTCGACAACGCGTGGATCGACCCGATCACGCACACGTACATCTTCCAGACCTACGGGCGGGGATCGGGCGCGGGAATCGTCACCTTCGACATCGACACGGACACGGACCAGATCGTGGGCCACCGCTTCTGGTCCGAGCGCGGCTATCTCCTCACGTTCTTCGAGGACGAGTACTGGCCGGACGAGGAGGTCGCCGGCAACATCGGGGCCGAGGTCGCGCGCGCCGAGGCCGGCATGGACCGGGAGATCGGCCGCGCCACCGGCAAGTTCACCCGCGGCGGCGAGGGGGAGACCCCCATGGGCAACGCGGTGTGCGACGCCATGCGGGAGGAGACCGGGGCGGACTTCGCGTTCTCGAACCTCGGCGGCATCCGCGACGAGTTCGGCCCCGGACCGATCACCCCGCGGGACGTGTTCAAGGTGCTGCCCTTCGACAACAAGATGGTGGTGTTCACGATGTCGGGGGAGACGCTGCGCGAGGTCGTGGAGACGCGCGTGTCCGGCACCCACAGCGGGCTGTACATCGCCGGGGGGAACGTGGTCTACAACGCCACGCGCCCGGACTTCGACCGTGTCGTCTCGTTCACCATCGGCGGCGAGACCTGGGACCCGGCGAAGACCTACCAGGTCGTCACCAGCGACTTCCTGGCGCAGGGGAACGTGGATCTGAAGATGCTCCCGGGGATCCCGGAGGACCGGAAGTTGTACACGGGCAAGACGATGCGCGAGGCCTTCGAGAACTGGGTCGCGCGGCACTCCCCGGTCGCGCCGGCCACGGACGGGCGCTGGGTGCGGGACGACTCCGCGGCCCCGGACCCGGCCTTCGCCGCGGCCGCCCGGCGGGCCGTCCCCGCGCCCTGACCGGCCCCGCCTCGCCCCGGCCCCGGGCGATGCGGCTTCTTGCCACGTTCCTTGCCGTTTCTTCGCACGGGGTGCCGTCCGGGGCCTGATTTCGCGCACTCCGGGGCATACGCACCCTTGGATCCTCACGGCGAGGTTTGATATTCTGATGAGCCGGGGTGAGGTGGCCTCCCCGGCCGGCGTCCGTCCCGTCCCCTCGTGGGTCGCGACCCCCGCTAGACCGGCACCGCGGCGAGATCGCATCGAGGTCGTCTCGAGAGTTCCTGGCGAATCCCGGTCGATCCGCTCGAGCGCGCTCGGGACTCGTCGCGCGCCGGTTCCACGGCATCGAGCAACGCGAACCCACGGGGCACTTCCCCGGAGTGAGGCTTATGCGACCGAAGATGATCGGCTCGGCGGCGCTCTCGCTCCTCGCCTTCGTCGCGCCGGCCGGCGCGCAGGTGAGGATCAACGAGATCCTGGCGAACCAAGGCAGCGGTTTCGACGGCGGCGAGTACATCGAGCTCTACAACGCCGGTGGCGCGCCCGTCTCCATCGCCGGATGGGTGCTGACCGGGACGGAGTTCGCGGGCACGTGCGGCGGCGAGCGGCACTGGCAGTTCCCGGCCGGCGCCACCATCCCGGCCGGCGGCTACGTGGTCGTGACCCGCGACAACATCGACACGGTTCCCACGGAGACGGACGACGGCTTCAAGAAGCTGTTCGGCTTCAACGCCGACTACGAGATGTTCGACGCGAGCCGCACCTACGAGACGGATGATCCGGCCGTCCCGAACCTGACGCTCCTGAACGGCACCACGAACGACGACCAGATCCGGTTCATGCCGGGCACGAGCGACTACGCGCGGAGCTGCTCCGGCTCGTTCAACCGCTACGAGGCCCTGTACCTCTACAACGGGGTGCCCGGCGCGGGCGGCGTGATCCAGGACGTGCTGGAGTACGACGATCCGGCCTACTGCCTCTCCGACGCGTGCCTCGGCATCGGCGCGAGCGACAACGACGCGCTCGACGCCGTGCCGGGCGTCGGCGAGTCGATCGGCCGCAACGCGGTCGGCGCGGACACGAACAACTCCGCGGTGGACTTCTTCCTGAGCACGCCCACGCCGAAGGCCGCGAACATCCCCAACGCGGGACCGTCGCTGTCGAACCTCGTGGTGAACAACCCGGATCCGTTCGCGGGCGAGACGGTCCCCGTGACCATCGACGCCGTGGACCCGAACGGGATCGGCAGCCTGCACCTGGTGTACTCGGTCAACGGCGGGGCCCCGGACTCGCTGCTGATGGCGAACATCGGCGGGAACTCCTACCGGGCCACGATCCCCACCCAGGCCGACCAGGCGCACGTGACCTACTTCGTCCGCGCGCGCGACGCCGGCTCCCCGGTCGGCATCAGCAAGTTCCCGTTCTTCGACGCGCGGAAGCTGCGCTTCGGCACGCAGACCATCTTCCAGTGCCAGTTCCACTCGCCGCCCTCGGACACCGGCAAGTCCACCGAGGTGGGCCGCGCGGTCAACATCCAGGGCATCGTGACCACGGAGTCCGGACCGTACGACGTGAGCGGGAACGTGATCTTCACGGTGCAGAACGGCACCGGCTTCTGGAACGGCATCTGGGTGTTCGACGATTTCGGCACGGCCTCCGTGACCCGCGGCGACAGCGTGCGCGTCTCCGGCGAGGTCGTCGAGTTCAGCGGCCGCACCGAGCTGGTGATCCTCGGCGGCGAGAACGTCACCATCCTGGCCAGCGGGCGCCCGCTCCCGGCGGCGTTCAACGCCACCGCCAGCCAGCTCACCACCGGTGCGTCGTTCGGCGAGCTGCTCGAGGGCGTGCTCACGCAGGTGCCGAACGTCACCGTCACGAACACCACGCTCGGGTTCGGGGAGTGGGAGATCTCGGACGGCACCGGCGCCTGCCGCGTGAACGACGAGGCCTTCTACAACTACGTACCCACGCTCGGGGACTCGCTGGACCTCGTGCGCGGCATCGTGGACTTCTCGTTCTCGGACCGGAAGATCGAGCCGCGCGACGACGCCGACATCCTCGGCCCGCCGGTCGTGACGAACGTGCGGTACTCCCCGGTGCCGCCGGTCTCCACGAGCCCGGTCACGATCACGTGCACGCTGATCGACAACGGGACCATTCCCCGCGCCAAGCTGTACTTCTCCACGAACAACGGCGCGACGTACGACTCCACGAACCTCGTGAACACGATCGGCACCACGTGGCAGGCCACGATCGGGCCGTTCGCGAACCTGACGGACGTGGACTACAACGTCCAGGTGACGGACAACGACGGCTTCAACGGCCGGGCGCCGTCCGCGGGGAACTACGACCTGTTCGTGGGCTTCCGGACGATCCAGCAGGTGCAGTCCACCTTCGTGGCCGCGGGCAACGACAGCTCGTTGTACGAGGGGCAGCCGGTCAACCTCGCGGGCATCGTGACGATGGCCCCCGGGACGATCGCGGACAACATCTTCGCCATCCAGAACCACTGGTCCACGGACCCGTCCTACCGCGGCATCCAGGTCTTCTCCGGCGGCAGCCTCGTCGGGCAGGTCGAGCTGGGCGACTCGGTGGCGGTGTGCGGCGACGTGGACGAGTACTTCGGGCTCACGCAGCTCCGCATGCACTTCACCGAGTCCTGGCACGACTACGGCCAGGTCGGGGAGCTGCCGGGCTACGCGCTGAACACCTCGGCGTTCGGCCCCGACTCGACCGGTCTCGTGCCGGCGTCCGAGCCGTGGGAGGGCGTGCTGCTGCAGTTCAACGGCTCGACCGTCACGAACGCGCTGGCGGGCTTCGGGCAGTACTACATCGACAACACCGTGCCGTTCACCGGCGCCGAGACGCTCGTGGACGACGAGGGCCGGCTGGGCGGGGCGCTGTCGTACGTGCCCACGCTCGGCGACACGCACACGTACCGCGGGCTGGGGGACTTCACCTTCGGCCAGTACAAGCTGCAGCCGCGGAACGACCACGACATCCTGCCGTTCAACCCGGCGGACGCGACGGACGCGCCGGCGGTGGCGGGGGTGCCGCTGCGCTTCGCGCTGTACCAGAACGCGCCGAACCCGGTCTCGGCGTCCGGCACGCGCTTCGCGTTCGCGCTGCCGCGGGCCGACGACGTCACCCTGCGGGTCTTCGACGTGCAGGGCCGCCTCGTGAAGACGGTGGCGAAGCAGCGCTTCGATGCCGGCCGGCACGCGGTGGAGTGGAACGGCACGAACGACCAGGGACAGGCGGTCTCCTCGGGCGTGTACTTCTTCCGCCTCACCGCGGGGAAGGACGAGGCCACGCGGAAGCTGACGTTCCTGCGCTAGCGAACCCGGGGGCGGGGGGAGCGCTCCTCCCGCCCCCGTTCGGCCCCGTCCGAGCGATCGACGGACGGGGGACATCCGGTCCCGGAAGGGGCCGGCGCACCAGGACCGGGAGGACCCGGTCCGGCGGGGCGCCCGGCGTCCCGTTCCTCACTCCTCGGAGGGACAGCATGAAGAAGGCTACGACCCTGGCTTCGGCGGCGATGCTCGCGCTCGCGGGCGCGGCGAACGCCGTCACGATCAACGAAGCCGTGATGAACGACGTGAGCCTGGACACGCACGAGTTCGTGGAGCTGTGCGGCAACGGCGAGACCCTGGACGGCCTGACGCTCGTCGTGATCGAGGGCGAGGGCGCCACCGCGAAGGGCATCATCGACCAGGCGATCGCGCTGTCCGGCCCGATCTCCGGGTACTACGTGATCGGCGACGCGGCCGTCTCGCCGGACCTGCTCATGGCGGACAACTGGATCGAGAACGGCGGTCTGACCATCCTGCTCGTGTCCGGCTTCAGCAGCGCGCAGGGCACGGACATCGACGCGAACGACGACGGCATCGCGGACGTGTCCATCGGCACGATCGTGGACGGCGTCGGCACGGCCGTCCCGTCCGCGGGCGACGCCACGTACTACGGCGTTCCCACGCTCGGTCCGGACACGGGCGACTCGGGCACGGCGAACTTCGACGTGGCGGGCGTGGTCCGCTGCATCGACTGCGACGGCGCCTGGGGCATGATCTGCCTCAACGGCACCGAGCCCTCGCCGACCGGCACGGCCTGCGACACGGGCAGCACGTTCAACCCGTACTTCGTGGAGTTCGCGTCGCCGGGCTCGACCAACCTCTGCCCGCCGGTGAGCATCGAGAACGAGACCTGGGGCAAGACGAAGGCCAGCTACCGGTAGTCGCGCTGCCGGCAGCGTTCGACGGGCGGGCGGGCCGAAAGGTCCGCCCGCGCTCGTTCCGGCGGGCCTTGACCGATCTCGGCGCCGTCCTAGGTTGCGTCTCCCGCGGCGGGCGCGCCCGCGACCGCCTCTCCCCGTGGCACATCTCCCCGAACCCCAATCCGGGAGGATCCCATGCCACGTCACGTTCCTCTGCTCGTGCTGTCGGGGGCGCTGTGCGCCGCGCCGGCGGGCGCGGGCGTCGTGATCAACGAGGTGATGCCGTCGCCGCACGCGGACTGGTCCGGGGACGGCCGGTCGTCCGCCGTGGACGACGAGTGGGTGGAGCTCGCGAACGCGGGCGCCGAGGCGCAGGATCTCGCCGCGCTGTACCTGGCGGACGGGGACCGGCCGGGGGTGCCGCGCGTGGGCTTCGACGGCACGCTGGCGCCCGGGGCCACGCGCTTCGTGACCGGGGAGCACGCGCTGGACTGGCAGTTCGCCCACGGCGGTTCCGCGGAGGGGCTCGCGCTGGCCGACGGCGGGGACGAGGTCGCGCTGTACCGGCTGGCCGGCGGCGTCCCGCAGCGCCTGGACGGGCTCGCGTGGGGCGCGTCCACGCCGGATGTCTCCTTCGGCCGGGTGCCGGACGGCACCGGCGCGTTCGCGCCGTTCGACGCGCTCGCCGGCGGCGACGGGCCGCAGCCCACGCCGGGCGGACCGAACGGCGGCATCGCCACGCCGAAGATCCTGGACGTCGAGCGCCGCCCCGCGGCGCCCACGAGCGTCGATGCGGTGCGCGTGCGCGTGCGGGCGGGGGACTCGGACGGCCTCGCGGCGTGCACGCTCGTCGTCCGCGTGGACGGCGGCGGCGCGCAGGAGTCGCCCATGAGCCTGATGGAGGGGACCGCGGCGCTCGGAACGTGGGAGGGCGTCGTCCCCGCGCAACCGGCCGGCCGCACGGTGCGCTGGCACGTGCGCGTGTCGGACGGCGCGCTCCTCGCGCAGACGAACGACGACACGTTCGTCGTGGCGGCCGCGGCGGGCGGCGCCGTCGCCCTGAACGAGATCCTCGCGGATCCGCCGCCGGATCCGGAGGGGGACGCGAACGGGGACGGCGTGCGCCACAGCGCGGACGACGAGTTCGTCGAGATCGTGAACCACGGCGCCGCGCCCGCGGACCTGTCGGGGTGGGCGCTCGCGGACTCGGCGGCGGTGCGGCATGTGTTCCCGGAAGGGCTCGTGCTCGCGCCGGGGGCCATGTACGTCGTCTTCGGCGGCGGCACGGTCACCGGGATCCCGTCGGGCGCGGACGCGGCATCCACGGGCGGGCTCTCGCTGAACAACACGTCGGATCAGGTGCGCCTCCTGGACGCGGCCGGCGGGTTGCAGGACAGCCACGCCTACGGCACGGAGGCCAACGCGGACCAGTCGCTCATCCGGATGCCGGACGGGAGCGGCGCGTGGACGCGGCCGCTGGATGCGGGCCTGCCGTGGCGGTACTCGCCCGGCGTGCTGAACGCGCAGCCGGCATCCGTGGAGGCGGTCAGCTGGGCGCGGATCAAGGCGCTGTACGCGCGCTGATCGCGTCCCGCGCGGGCGGCGCCGGCCCCGGCCCGCCCGCGCGGCCTTCCGTCTGGTCCGGGCGCGGGGCGGCTGATAGACTGCCCAGCCCTGCCGGGAGGTCGGTCGTGGACGCCGTACTGCAGCACATCGACGCGCGCAAGGAAGAGTCCGTCCGCATGCTCGCGGACCTCCTGCGGATTCCCTCGATCAGCGCGGACCCGGACCGCAAGGCGGACGTTCGCCGGGCGGCGGAGCACCTCGCCGGCATCCTGCGCGGGGAGGGGATCCCGGAGGTGGAGGTCGTGCCCACGCCGGGGCATCCCATCGTCCTGGGGAAGTGGGCCGGGGATCCCCCGGCTCCCACCGTGCTGGTGTACGGGCACTACGACGTGCAGCCCATCGCCACGCCGGACGCGTGGACCGCGCCGCCCTTCGAGCCGGTCGTGCGGGACGGGAAGATCTGGGCCCGCGGGGCCACGGACGACAAGGGGCAGCTGCTCACGCACGTGCTCGCCGCCGGCGCCTTCCTGAAGAAGGAGGGGAAGCTGCCCGTCAACCTGAAGTTCCTCCTCGAAGGCGAGGAGGAGGTGGGCAGCCGGAACCTCGCGGACTTCGTGATGGCGAACCGGGAGCGCCTCGCGTGCGACGTCGTGGTGATCTCGGACACCGCCATGGCGGGTCCCGGAATGCCGTCCATCTGCACCGGCCTGAGGGGCATCGCGTACGTGGAGCTCACCGTGCGGGCGGCCACGCAGGATCTGCACTCGGGCGCGTTCGGCGGCGCGGTGGATAACCCGGCGCTCGTCCTCGCGCGCGTGCTCGGCGCGCTGAAGGACCCGGGGTCGGGGAGGATCCTCATCGACGGCTTCTACGACGACGTGCGCACCGTGGACGCGGCGGAGCGGGACGGGTGGAGCCGCCTGGGCGACCAGGACGGGCGCTACCTGGAGATGACCGGCGCGCCCGCGCTGTTCGGGGAGAAGGGCTTCAGCATCCTGGAGCGGATCTGGGCCCGCCCCAGCCTGGACGTGAACGGCATCTGGGGCGGCTTCACGGGAGAGGGGAGCATGACCGTGCTGCCCGCGCGCGCCAGCGCGAAAGTCAGCATGCGGCTCGTGCCGGACCAGGACCCGCACCGCGCGGTGGCGCTGCTGCGCGAACGGATCGAGGCGCTGCTCCCGCCCACCGTGGTCCTCGAGCGGTTCGAGGACCTGCACGGCGGCGTCCCGTGGGTCGCGCCGGCCGGGCATCCCGTGCTGCAGGCCGCGTTCACCGCGGTGGAGAAGGGGTTCGGGAAGACGCCCCTGGCCACGCGCGAGGGCGGGTCGATCCCCATCGTGCCCATGCTCGAGGAGACGCTGGCGGCGCCCGTCGTCCTGCTCGGCTGGGGCCTGCACGACGAGGGAGCTCACGGCCCGGACGAGCACTTCGACCTCGCGAACTTCCACGGCGGCATCCGCGCGTCCGCGCACTTCCTGCGCGAGGTGGGCAGCCTGCCGCGGAACGGCGGCCGCTTCTCCTCGTGACGCAGCGGGCGAGTCGCGCGTGCACGCTCGTGGCCTGACACGTCCGGGCCTGCACGCGGCGGCCGGGATCGGCGCGCTGCTGCTCGGCGTGCTGGACTTCCGCGGCGCCGCGGCGCTGGGCGTGGTCCTCGTCCTCCACAACGGCCTGCTGCTCCCGCGCTACGCCCCGCACGTGATGCGCCCGCCGGGCCCGCGGGCGGACGTGGGCGTGATCTCCTTTCCGCTGGTCGTGCTGGGGGCGGTCCTCGTCTTCGCCGCGCGGCCCGCCTGGGCGGCGGCCACGTGGGCCATCCTCGCCTGCGGGGACGCGGCGGCCGCGGTCGCGGGCGCCCGGTTGGGCGGGCCGCGCTGGCCGTGGAATCCGCGCAAGCGCCTCGCGGGGAGCGCGGCCTTCGTCCTGGCCGGCAGCGCGGGGGACCGCCCCCGGGCGCGGTCGTCCTCCCGATCGTCCTCGCGGTGGTCGTCGCCGCGCTGGCGGCGGCGCTGGCGGAGTCCGCGCCCTCCGGCGTGGACGACAACCTCCGGATCGGCGCGGCGTGCTGCGCGGTCTTCGGCGCGGTCGCCCTCGCGGATCCCGGGCGCGCGGGCGCGGCCCTGGCGGACGCCGCCGCGCGGCTGCC
>CAYYFX010000031.1:0-38223 GCA_964471155.1 uncultured Gemmatimonadota bacterium
CGCCCCCCCAACGCCCGCTTCGCGACGACCGCGACGGCTCCCGGCGTACCGCGACCGTCGCGGCACGCCGGATGCCGTCGCCCGCGCGCGCCCCCCCGCTCGCGAAGCCGATCCTATCTCCCGCCGAAGGGTTCCACCGGCACGACGTCCGTCCAGTAGCTCCCCGGCGGCGTGCCCGCGCCCGACTGCTCCATGCGCCGGCGCCACGAGTCCAGCGCCCGCCCGTAGTCCCCGCGGGTGGAGCGTCCGATCTCCCCCGGGGGATCGCGATCCTCGCCCGCCACGCGGATGCCGCGCTCCTCGAGCCACCGGTCCGCGTCCTCGCGCGGCACCAGCGGCCGCAGCGTGCCGTTCGCCGGCTCGAAGACGTCCGCGAGATCCTCCCGGGCGGCCAGCGCGCGCAGGAGCACGGACTCGGCCATCAGCTGCGATCCGTTGCCGTTCGCGTCCACCCACCACGCGGTGGTGCCCCACGCCAGCACGGCCTCCCGCACGTTCGGCGGGACCCGCCCGTCGGCCACGCGGTCCACCGTGGCCGCCGCCTCCTCCGCGGTGAGGCCCTCCTGCACGCCGCGCGCCACGGACTCCGGCGTGAGCGCGTACGTCCAGAACCGGTCCAGGGAGCGGAGCGAGGCGATCGCGCCCAGGTCCCGGTGCACGGGCGGCGGGCACTCCTCCGGGATGAGCAGCTCGAAGTTCGGCTGCGCGAAGGCGCGGGGCGGCTCGTCGGGCACCCACTTGCGGCGCCGGCGACGCGGCTCGTGCAGGGCGTTCCACGCCTCGACCCCGCCGTCCGTGGCCGTGGCCACCGGCCGCCCGCGGCGATCGCACCCGGTCCACGCGAGGCCGAGGTCCGCGAGCAGGTGCACGCAGGCCGCGACCCAGCGCGCGCCCGGCCCCTCGGTGGACACGTCCGCCTGCGGCCGCACGCGGAGCACGTGGAAGTGCGTGCGCAGCGCGCGGTAGCGCACCGCCTCGGTGAGGCGCCCGAGCGGGACCCAGCCCGCGTCCTTCCAGTCCACGAGCGCCTCGAGCGCCACGTGCAGGTTCTCGTAGCGGTCCTCGAGGAACGACAGGAAGAACGTGAGCCGCTCCAGCTCGGGGCGCGCCGCCCAGTCCGACCAGTTCTCCACGTCCAGGTACAGGCGCTTCCCGCGCTTCTCCAGGAAGCCCATGTTGCGCAGCAGCTCCACGAGGCGGCTCACGCGGCCGCGCGCCGCGCCGGACGACGCCGCCGCGGAGTCCGGACCGGGCTCCGCGAGGTAGCCGGCGAAGAACTCGCCCATGGCCTCGAGGTCCCGCTTCCAGATCTTCTCGTCCTCCGCCATCACGCGCGGCGGGTTCTGGTGGAGGTAGTTGAACATCGCGATGACGAGCCCGTGCACCGCGCGACGCTGCGCGCTGGCGCCCGGGACCACGTC
Organism: uncultured Gemmatimonadota bacterium; assembly: GCA_964471155.1. GTDB lineage: Bacteria > ARS69 > ARS69 > ARS69 > ARS69 > CAYYFX01. Next base: position 1,422 of record CAYYFX010000031.1, read on the forward strand.
GCCGACGAGCTTGCGCGGCCGGCCGGCGATGCGGCTGCCCAGCAGGTCCGACAGCCCCTCGGGCAGGTACGCGATGTCGCTGCCGATCACGAACGTCAGGTGCCGGCGGCGCAGCTCCAGGAAGACGTCCCGCCACTCGTCCGGGCTGCCGCCGCAGCGCGCCGTGGCCTCCCGGAAGAGCCAGCGCGCCGGCGCGATGCCGCCCACCTGCCGCAGGAGGTACAGGAGCTCCACCTCGGGGCGGAACAGGCCCTCGGCCAGGCGCCGCCGCCCCTCCCCGCTCTCGAGGTAGCTGGCCAGGCCCTCCACCATCTCGGTGCGGTCGTAGCCGCCGGTGGCCAGGTAGTGGCGGTAGATCGTGCGCAGGTGCTCGAAGACGAGCTCGTGTCTCAGGAAGTCCCGTAGTGTCCGCTTCACGAACCTGCCCAGGTGTTCTCGACACCGGGGACGTCCGCATCCAGGTGGTCCTCGATGGCCGCGGGCGTCTCCAGGTCGATGATGTTGTAGTGGTAGCCCTGCTCGGTGAGGAAGAGCTGGCGCTTCAGCGCGAACTCCTGCTCCGAGGTGTTCGACGTGACGAGCGAGTAGAACCGGGTGTCCGCCTCCTTCGGGCGCAGCACGCGGCCGAGCCGCTGCGCCTCCTCCTGCCGCGATCCGAACGTGCCGCTGACCTGGATGGCCACGTTCGCCTCCGGCAGGTCCACGGCGAAGTTCGCCACCTTCGACACCACGAGCAGCCGGATGTCGCCGCGGCGGAAACCGTCGTACAACCGCTCCCGCTCCGCCGACGGCACCTGCCCGGTGATGAGCGGCGCGCCCAGCTCCGCCGCCAGCGTGCGCAGCTGCGAGAGGTAGCCGCCGATCACGAGCACGTGGTCCCCGGGATGCTTCGCCAGGATGCGGCGCACGACGTCCAGCTTGTGCGGGTTCTCCGCGGCGACGCGGTACTTGCGCCGCTTGTCCGCCGACGCGTACCGGCCGCGCACCTCCTCCGGCAACGGCACGCGGATCTCGTAGCAATGCGCCTGCGCGATCCAGCCCTTGGACTCCAGCTCCCGCCACGGCAGCTCGTACCGCTTCGGCCCGATCAGGCTGAACACGTCGGTCTCGCGGCCGTCCTCGCGCACGAGCGTGGCGGTGAGGCCGAGCCGGCGCCGGGACTGGATCTCGGACGTGGCGCGGAACACCGGCGCGGGCAGCACGTGCACCTCGTCGTACACGACCAGCCCCCAGTTCTCGCGCCGGAACAGCTCCATGTGCGGGAACTCGCCGTCCTTCTTCCGCCGGTACACGAGGATCTGGTACGTGGCCACCGTGACCGGGCGCACCTCCTTCGCCGCCCCGTCGTACTCGCCGACCTGGTCCTCGGTCAGCTCCGTCTTGTCCAGGATCTCGCGGATCCACTGCTTCGCGGCGACCGTGTTCGTCACGAGGATCAGCGTGCGTGCGCCGACCTTCGCCATGGCCGCCATGCCCACGACGGTCTTCCCCGCGCCGCACGGGAGCACCACGATCCCCTGCCCGCCCTCCGGGATGCCGTTGCGGTGGAACGCCTCCACCGCCGCGCGCTGGTAGCCGCGCAGGCCGAAGGGGCGGCCCGAGAGGCAGGCGTCGCGGAGGCGGATGTCCAGCGCCTCGCCCGGCGCGAAGCCCACGAGGTCCCGGGCGGGGAAGCCGGCCTCGGTGAGGGCCACCTTGATCTCCCCGCGCATGCCCACGTGCACGCGCCGGCTCGCCGGATCGCCGTTCGCCCCGTCCTCGAGGAACGGGCGGATCTTCGGCTCGAGGAACACGTCGTTCGCGGCCTTCGGGTCCGTCACGACCACCAGGATCTCGTCCCCGCCGCCGGGCCGCAGCTCCACCAGGCCGTAGCGCCCCATCTGGAGCCGGATCTCCTGGATCAGGTTCGGGGGCAGCGGATACCGGCTGTACTGGGCGAGCCGCTCCAGGACCTCGTCCGCGGTGAGCCCCGACGCGGAGGCGTTCCACAGGGACAGCGCGGACACCCGGTAGGTGTGGACGTGCTCCGGGGACTTGAGCAGGTCCGCGAAGGGCAGGAGGGCCTCCCGGGCCTCGGCGGCCAGGGGGTGGTCCACCTCCAGGAGGACCGTGTGGTCGGATTGGACGACGAGGGGCTTGTCGGCTGCCGGCATGTCGACCTCGTCCCGAGGGGTCTCCCCGATTTCCGCACTCGCGGTGGAGCAGGGGAAGGGATCAGGCTATCGCCCGCACACGATCCGAGTCAAGCCGCGATGGCCGATCGCACGACGCGATTCCGTGAATCGTCGCGTGCGACTATGCTGCGCGGCGACCATCCGCGCGCCCGGTGCGCGCGGAAGAGGATGGAGCGCATGCGGATCCACGTCGTCGTCCGCGAGGAGGACGGGCTTCCCCGCGAGCGGGAGCCCGTGACGGTGGGCGTCCCGCTCCCGCGCGGCGCCGTGCGCGAGGCGGGAGCGCTCGCGCTTCTCGGCCCCGAGGGCGAACCCGCGCCGGCCCGCGTCGAGCCGGTGGAGCGCTGGAGCGACGGCAGCGTGCGCTGGACAATACTGGATTTCCAAGTCTCCATTCCCGCCCACGGCGAAGCGCGCTTCACGCTGGCGGACGGCGCGCCGCCGGCCGCCCGCGCCGGCGACGCGCCGCGCGTGCGGGTCGCGGGCGACGGCGGCTCCGTCCTCGTCGACACCGGCGCCGCCGCGTTCGAGGCCGCGCCCGGTGCGGCGTTCCCGTTCCGCTCCGTGCGCGTCGGCGGGATCGAGCACGTCGCGCCGGAACGCTCCGGCCTGCGCGCGGAGGACGCCGGCGGCCGACCGTGGACCGCGGAGATCCGCGAGGTCGACGTGGAAGCCGAGGGGCCCCTCCGCGCCACGCTGCGGCTCGGCGGCCGCTTCACGGGCGCGGGCGACGGGGTCGACGCGCTGCGCTTCACGGCGCGCGCGAGCCTGTTCGCGGGATCGGCCGTCGCGCGCGTGGAGCTCACGATCGGCAACGCGCGGCGCGCGTTCCATCCCGGCGGCATCTGGGAGCTCGGCGATCCCGGCTCGATCCTCCTGCGGGACCTGTCGCTCGTCGCCGGCGCGGCGCGGCGCGGCGCGGCGTGGTTCGCCACGGAACCGCTCGACGCGCTCGAGCCCGCGGCGAGCGAGGGCGTGGAGATCCGGCAGGAGTCGTCCGGCGGGGCGAACTGGCGGAGCCGGGTGCACGTCGCGCGCGACGGGACGCTGCCGATGACCTTCCGCGGCTTCCGCGTGCGCACGGGCGGCCTGGAGCGCGAGGGGCTGCGGGCCGCGCCGCGCGCGTTCACGGGCGACGCCGCGGGCGGGATCGGCGTCGCGATGCGGCACTTCTGGGAGAACTTCCCGAAGACGCTGGAGGCGGACGCGGAGGCCGTGACGCTGCGTCTGTTCCCGCGGCAGCCGATCGCGCCGCACGAGCTGCAGGGCGGCGAGCGGAAGACGCACGAGATCGTGCTCGGCTACGGGCCGGAGGCGCGCTCCCCCGCGCTGGCCGCGGCGGCATGTCCCCTGGCGGCGGCGCCCGCGCCGGAGTCGATGGTCGCGGCGGAGGCGCTGCCGCGTCTCTCGCCCCGCGCGGAGTCGGGCAGCGCGGAGTACGAGCGGCTCGTGGACGGGGCGTTCGGCGAGGACGGCTTCCCGCACAAGCGCGAGCGCGTCGACGAGTACGGCTGGCGGCACTTCGGGGAGATGCCGGCGGACCACGAGTCGCGCGGGTGGGCCGGCGAGGGCACGTTCGTCTCCCACTACAACAACCAGTACGACGCGGTGCTGGGCGCGCTGCACCAGTACGCGCGCGGCGGCGACCCACGCTGGTTCCGCCTCGCCGACGAGCTGGCCCGGCACGTCATGGACGTGGACATCTACCACACGGACGCGGACCGGCCCGCCTACAACCACGGCCTGTTCTGGCCCACCGTGCACTACGTCGATGCCGGGCGGGCCACCCACCGCACGTACCCGCGCGGCACGGAGGGCGGCGGCCCGGACAACGAGCACAACTACACCACCGGGCTGCGGCTCTGGGGCCTGCTCACGGGCAACCCGCGCGGCCGGGAGGCCTCCCTGGAAGGCGCGCGGCGCGCGCGCGACGCCGACGACGGCGGCCGCACGGTCTTCCGCTGGATCGCGCGCGGTCCCACGGGGCTGGCGTCGAAGACGCGGGACTTCGCCTACCACGGCCCGGGGCGCGGCGCCGCGAACACGATCGTGGCGTTCCTGGACGCCTGGCGCTCGACCGGCGACGACGACTGGGTGGCGCGGTGCGAGGACATCCTCCGGCGCACGATCCACCCCCTCGACGACGTCGCCGCGCGCGATCTCCTGGACGTGGAGAACCGGTGGTCCTACACCGTGTACCTCCAGGCGCTCGGCCGCTACCTCGACGAGATGGCGGAAGCGGACCGCCTGGGCCCCGGGTACGCGTGGGCGCGGGAGAGCCTGCTGGCGTACGCGCGGTGGATGGCCGAGCACGAGGCGCCGACGCTCTCCCGCCCGGAACGGCTGGAGTTCCCGACGGAGACGTGGCCGGCCCAGGACCTGCGGAAGGCCGAGGTGTTCGCGTACGCCGCGCTGTGCACCGCCGGCGAGGAGCGCGCCCGCTTCGCCGCCCGCGCGCGGCGCTTCCGCGACGAGTCCGTGGCCGCGCTCGCGACCTTCGCCACGCGCACGTACACGCGACCCCTCGTGCTGCTGTCGCGGTACGGCCCGCTCGTGGACTGGCTGGAGCGGCATCCGGATGCGTCCCTCCCCCCCCCCGCCGCGGCGCCCCGGTTCGGCCGGCCGTCCCGCTTCGTCCCGCAGAAGACGCGCGCGGTGCGGCGCGTGCGGGACGCGGTCGCGCTGGCCGCCGTGGGGGGCGCCGGGTTCGCGCTCGCGCGGATCCTCGGCGCGTGATCCGCGCACGCGCGCCGGTCGCGGCGCTGCTCGCCGCCGCGCTCGGCTGCTCGCCCGCGCCCGGCGGCGGCGACGGACCGCGCCTGCTCGTGAGCATCGACACGCTGCGCGCCGATCGCGTGGGCGCATGGGGCGATCCCGGCGCGCGCACGCCGGCGCTCGACCGCGTCGCGCGCCGCGGCCTCCAGGTCCGCGACGCCGTGGCCCCGGCCCCGCTCACGCTCCCCTCCCACGCCACGATGCTCACGGGGCTGGACCCGCCCGCCCACGGGCTGCGCGACAACGGCCTGTACCGCCTCGACCCGGCGACGCCGACGATCGCGGAGCTCCTGCCCGACCGCGTCGCGACCGCGGGGTTCATCGGCGGCTATCCCCTCGTGCGCACGTTCGGCCTGGACCACGGGTTCGACGTGTGGGACGACACCGGGCTGGGCGACATGACCGTGCGCGCGAACCCGCAGCGCCCCGCCGCGGAGGTCCTCGCGGGCGCGCTCTCGTGGCTGTCGCACCGCGTGGACGACGCGCGTCCCTTCGCCTTCGTGCACCTGTACGATCCCCACCATCCGTACGAGGCCCCCGCGCCGTGGCCCGCCGTGGCCGCGGCGTCCGGCGGCGACGCGTACGACGCCGAGGTGGCCGGCGTCGATCGCGCGCTGCGCCGCTTCCTCGCGGGCGTGGACGAGCTGTTCGCATCCCCCGCGGTGGTGCTGGTGACGTCGGACCACGGCGAGTCCCTCGGCGACCACGGCGAGCCGACGCACGCGAACTTCGTGTACGACGCGACCCAGCGCGTGCCGCTCGCGCTGGCCGGACCCGGGATCGACCCCGCCCTGGAGCCGCGCCTGCGCCGCCTCGCGGACGTGGCCGCCACGGTGCTGGACCTGTACGGCGTGCCCGCCCCCGGCGGGCGCCCGCTGCGCGCCGCCCCGCGCGAGGGGCCGGCCTACGTCGAGACGATGCACACGAAGCTGTCGAAGGGATGGAGCCCGCTGTTCGGGGCGCGCACGGAGCGATGGAAGTACGTGCAGGCGCCGCGGCCGGAGCTGTACGACCTCGTCGCCGATCCCGGCGAGACGGCGAATCTCGTGCACGAGCAGCCCGGGGTCGCGGAGCGGCTGGCGGCGTTCGTGGACTCCGCGCGGGCCGGTGCCGACGACGCCCCGCCGCCCGGGCTGACCGAGACGGCGCGGCGCCAGCTCGCCGCGCTGGGCTACGTGTCGGGCGGCGCGGCCCCGGCCGCGGACGGGGCCCCGATCGATCCGAAGGACGGCATCGCCGGCACGGCGGCGCTCTTCCGCGGCCAGGAGGCGTACCTCGCGGGGGACATGCCGGCCGCCGAGCGCGCGCTGCGCGAGGCGATCGCCGCGGACCCCGCGCTCAAGGACGCGCACGCGTACCTGGCCGGCGTCCTGCTCCGCACGGGCCGCTTCCCGGAGGCCGCCGCGGAGGCGACCACGGCGCTGGCGCTGGAACCGCACGTGAACGAGGTGCCGCTGCACGCGACCCGCGCGGAGGCGTTGATCGCCGCCGGCGAGCGGGACGAGGCGGTGCGCGCGCTGGAGGCGGCGCGGCGCGAGTCCCCGGGCGACGAACGGCTCGACGCCCTGGTGGAGCGGGCCCGGGCCGCGCCCGCGCGCGGCGTCAGGCCGCGGCGCGGCGGCGCCGGCTCGCGAGCAGCACGCCCGCGAACACGAGCGCGGAGCTGGCGACGAGCCGGGGCGTGATCCGCTCGCCCAGGAAGGTCGCGGAGAGGACCGCGGTGATCACGGGCTGCAGGTAGATGAAGAGCGCCACGCGCGAGGACTCGACGCGCGCGAGCGCCCAGGAGTTCAGCAGGTAGGCCAGCACCGTCGGGAACACGACGATGTACGCGGCCAGCGCCAGCACCCGCGGCGTGAACACGGCGGGGTCCAGCGCGCCGATGGACGCGGCGCCGTACGCGGCCACGCCCGTGGATCCCCAGCACAGCAGTCCGGCGGTGGCCGCGGTGGGTCCGATCCGGCGGATCGTGTCGCGCGAGAGCACGAGGAACAGCGAGAACGACGCCGCGTTGACGAGCGTGAGGAGATCCCCGCGGATCCACGGGGCGCCGCCCGGCAGGTCGTCCACGCGCAGGAGGACCAGCACCCCCGCGAGCGCGGTGCCGATCCCGGCGAGCCCGGCGGCGCGCGGGCGCTCCTTCCCCAGCAGCAGCGCGAACAGCAGCGTCGCCACGGGGATCGTGGTGTTGATGAGCGCCGAGTGCGACGGCGTCGTGCGCGCCAGCCCTTCCGCGAAGCAGATCTGGTTCACGACGATGCCGAGCAGCGACAGCCCCGCGAGCGCCGCATGATCGCGCGCGACGAGCCGCCGGGGACCGCGGTGCGCGTACACCAGGAGGAAGAGCGCCGCGCCGGCCATGACCCGGAGCGCGGCCCACGCCGGCGCCGGCACGGACTGGAGCACGACCTTCGCGGCCACGTAGTGCACCGCGAACATGACCTGCACCGACGTGAGCGCCGCGAGGACCGCGCCGCTGCCCGCCTCCGCGGCCGGGCCGGTCGCGTCCCCGCGCGCGGCCGCCCCGCTCAAGCCGGGCGGGCGCCGGCCGCGGCGGGCCAGCGGGCCGCGATCCAGTCGCGGAAGGTCCGCGCCGCCGCCAGGGCGTCCCGGGTCTCCTCCACCACGGTCTCGTGCCCGTGGATCACGCGCAGCCGCAGGTCGAGATCCACCGGCTCCGCCGGCCGCGGCGCGCCGGCCAGGGTCCGCACGCGCTCCCGCGCCTCGGCCACGGCCGCGTCCGCCGTGCGCGACACCTCCGCCACGAGGGCGTCCGCGGAGAACTCCCGTCCCGTCATCCGGCGCACCAGGTCCAGGAACGGCAGCGCGTTGCCCGGCCGCCAGTAGATCTCCGCGAGATCCTTCCCCACCGCCGGGTTGTCCAGCAGGCGGCCGTGCTTCGCCGCGAGGTGCGCGCGCGTGGCCGCCACGGCCATCGTGGCGAGCACGTAGCCGTGGTAGTACGCCGACGACTCCCACGACAGCAGGTGCGGCACGGCGAGCGTCGGCCGCGGCGTCCCGCCCGGCAGGCCGAGGACCCGCGTCTCGACGCGGCGCAGCATCGACAGCACGTTGCCGGCCGTCATCTCCGCCTCGGACATCTCGTACAGCGCCTTCTCCACGTAGCACACGACCAGCATCCCGCGCACGGCGTGCGCGGCGAACGGCTGCACCGCCCGGATCTCCCGCTCGATGAGCTCGAAGGGCATCGCCCGGCCGGAAGCGTCGAGGGCGTAGCGGGTCCGCCAGTCCGCGTCGTCGAGGAAGCGATCGCAGAACATGGACTGCGTCTCGGCGAACGCCACGGAGGTGGGCGCGTGCTCCTGGGAGAAGCACGGCGCGCCGGTCACGATGTTCGCGAAGTGCGCGGCGTGCCCGCCCTCGTGGAACAGCGTCTGCGCCGCGCGCATCCCCGCGCCGGGGCTGTCCGGCAGCGCGTTCGCGGTGAAGTTGATCTCCGCCGGCTGCCACCGGCCCTCCCGCAGGAACGCCGGGACCGGGCCGTGCATGAACCCGTTCTCGTACTTCCCGCGGCGGTCCACGAGATCGAGGGTGATGCGCGCATCGCGGAAGCGGATGCCGAGCGCGCCGAAGCTGCGCACCCACCGGTCCAGCGCGTCGCCGAACCGCAGGAACGGATCCCGCTCCGCCTGCAGGTCGCCGCCCCAGGTTCGGTACGAGAAGTTCCACGGGTGCAGGACGCCGTCCCCGTCGGCCGCGCGCAGGGACTCCAGCTCGCGCCGCGCGTGCGCCGCGGTGCGGCGCTCCAGGTCGTCGAGGAACCCGAACAGCGTCCGCTTGTCGAAGCCCTCCGCCCACCGGACCTTGTAGTCGTAGTAGTCCTCGAAGCCGAGCCGCTTCGCGAAGCGGTTCCGCAGCTTCACGATCTCCAGGAAGCCGTGGTCGAGGACGAACGTCTCGATGCTCCGGAGTCCCTCGAAGGACGCGCGGCGCGTCGGCTCGTCCGGGCTCGTGCGCACGTGGTTGGCCAGCGCGACCGAGCTGGCGCGGTGGAACCCGCCGGACCCGTCCCTCCAGCCGAGCTCCATCCCGCCGCGCGCGCGCGCGAGGTCCGTCTCCCGGCGCACGATCTCGCGGAGGATCTCCCGCGCCTGCGCGTCCTCCACCTGATTCCGGGAGAACATGCGGATCCACCCGTCGAGCACCTCGGCCAGATCGGGCGAGGGCGACCCGTCGGCGCGCAGCGCGCGCAGCCGCGCGAGCCGGCCGGCATCCCCGAGGAACTCCTTGAGGGCCACGTCCGCCTCGGCCAGTTCCCGGTGGCGATCGGCCAGACCCATCCGGGTGTCCCAGAACGCTTCCTCCTTGGACCGGTGCAGGTCGAGGTAGCGTTCGGCGAGTTCATGCAGTTCTTCGGCAACCTGCGTCATGGCTTGTCCATCCGGGGAGCGAGGGTACGGCGCATCCTAGCACCCGCGGGACACCCCCGGAACGACCGTCGGGCGCATGGCCGCAGGGTGCGCCCGTGCTATGCTCGGGACATCCGTGACCACCGTGGCGCCGCGGGCGCGGACGGTGGTGGCGCCCCCCCGGCCCCGTTCCCGGAACCGGGCCAGCTCCCCGCGCGGACCACCTCGCTCCGGCAGCCGGAGGGCGGCACCCCGTGCGCTTCCGAGACCTCGCACCCGTCGCGCTCGTCGGCGTCGCGCTCGTCGGCGTCGCGCCCGGCCTGCCGTCCTCCGTGCGCGCCGCGCCGGGCGGAGCCGCGGACTGCCGGTGCCTCACTCCGTACGCGGCCGCGGCGCACGAAGGGCGGCCCGGCGTGCCGCCCTGCCTGGCGGAGCTGCCCGGAGACTGGCTCGATCCGGTGCTGCGGGGCGACTCCGCCGGCACGGTCCTCAGCCCGAGCGGGTTCTTCTCCCTGCACTACGTGACCAGCGGACCCGACTCCGTGTCCGTCGAGGACGTGGACCCGGCGAACGGCATCCCCGACTTCGTCGAGCGGTGCGCGGAGTACGCCGATCGATCCCTGGCGGTGGTGGTGGACTCGCTCCAGTTCACCCCGCCGGTGCTGCCCCCCGACGGCACCTACGACATCACGTTCCTCGGCCTGCCGTCGGGCACCTACGGCTACACGACGGTGACCGGCGCGACCACCGAGATCGTCGTGCACCGGAGCTTCACGGGCGGCCTGGGCTGGGCCGGCCCCAACGACGACCCGGACGGCGACGCGCTCGGGCGCGCCAAGGTGACGATCGCGCACGAGCTCAAGCACGCCTCGCAGTACTCCACGAGCGGGTGGACCGAGGGCCTGTGGATCGAGGCGGACGCGATGTGGGTGGAGGAGGTCGTCTACCCCGTCGTGAACGAGTACCGGTACTGGGTGGACATGTTCACGCTCAGCCAGCTGGATGCGCCGTGGGTTCGCATCGACAACGACGCGGGCCAGGGCAACTACGAGGACTGCCTCTGGCACCACTGGATCGAGGGGCAGTGGGGCAGCGCGGGCGTGCGGGACTTCTGGACGCGCCGCGCCCAGTACGCCGGCGAGCCGGTGACGGACAGCTATGCCGCGCTGTTCGCCGCGCGCGGCACCGACTGGCCGTCCGCGTACGCCGGGCACCTGGAGTGGTGCTGGTTCACCGACTCGCGCGCCCAGGCCGGATTCGGTTTCGCGGACGCGCCCTCGCTGTTCAAGATGCGGGTGTACGAGCCCACGATCCTGACGCTTCCCCACTTCGCGAATGCCGCGGTGGATCGCCTCTCGGGACACCCGCGGCGGATCCGCGCGGACGCCGGCGCGGGCCGGCCGCGCGTGCGCTTCGACGGGGAGGACGGCGCGACCGGCCTGGTCGTGAGCGTGGTCACGTGCCTGGCGGACAGCTCGTTCACGATCGATCGGCTCGCGCTCGACGGCGCGAACGCCGCCGGGATCCTGCTGGAGGAGTCCTGGTCGGACCTGGCGTACCTGGCGGTGATCGTGACGAACGGCGACCCGGCGGACACGGCGCGCGTGTACGACCTCGAGATCCTGGACGACGTCACGACCACCGCCCCGGCCCTCCCCCGCTCGCCGGACCGGCTCGCCGCCTCGCCCAACCCCGCGCGCGGCCCCGTGACGTTCGCGGTGCCCGCCGCGGCCGGCCCCGGCGCGCGGATCCGCGTGCTGGACGTGGCCGGACGTGAGGTCCGCTCGCTCGCCGCGTCCGGATCGCCGGGGCAGGCGGTCTGGGACGGCCGTGATGCCGCAGGACGCCCGCTGCCGGCCGGCGTGTACTGGGCGGTCACCGCGGGCGACGGCCGCCGCTTCGCGACCCGCGTGGTCCGGGTGCACTGACGCCGTCATCCCGCGGGGCGGGCGACCTCCGGTCTGTGCTAGACTTCCCGCAATCCCCCCGGCAATCCGAATCGAGGAGTCCCCATGCGTCGCCCCTTGCCGATCTTCGTCCTCGCCGGCCTCCTGGCCCTTCCCGTCACGTCCCAGGCCCGTCCCGTCGACGGGGACGGGGTCCGGGCGGCGCTCGCCGAGGACCTCGCGGGCGCCCGGATCGACCGGGAGGAATGGCTCCTCCAGTCGTTCCGGTACGTGTTCGCTCCGGAGCGCCTGGACGAGCGCTACGCGCCGCGGCAGCGCACGCTGCTGCGCTGCCTCACCCCGGAGATCGCCGCGTTCCGGGAGGAGCGCGACCGGCTGTCCCCGGGAACCGTGCTCGAGATCGAGGCGTACCTCGCCCCGCCGTCGGGCGGGCTGCGCGCGGTCCACGTGAGCCCCTCCGGCACGTTCGCACTCACGTACTTCACCACCGGCGGCAATGCCGTGCCGGCGACGGACGTGAGCCCCGCGAACGGCGTGCCGGACTTCGTCGAGCGCTGCGCCGAGTACATGGACACCTCGTGGGCCGAGGAGATCGACAACCTCGGGTTCGTCGCTCCCGTCCTGCCGGGCGACGGCACGTACGACGTCTTCTTCCAGAGCATGGGCGCCTACGGGTTCACGTCCCCGTCCGGGGCGGGGCAGACCACCATCACCCTGCACAACACGTTCCTGCCGTTCCCGTCGAACACGGATCCCGACGGGAACCAGCTCGGCGCGGCGAAGGTCACGTGTGCGCACGAGTTCAAGCACGCCTCGCAGTACACGACGAGCAACTGGAGCGAGGGCGGCTGGGTGGAGCTGGACGCCACGTGGATGGAGGACATCGTCTACCCCGCCACGAACGACTACTGGAACTACACGAACACGAACGGCGGGAGCGTCCTCGGCCAGCCGTGGACGCCGCTGGACTCCGGCGGCACGGGCAGCTACGAGGACTGCCTCTGGCAGACGTACATGTCCACGCGCTTCGGCAACCAGATCATCCTGGACTTCTGGGGCCTGCGCGACGCGAACCCGGCGGCGACCGTGAAGGCGTCCTACCAGGAAGTCCTGGGGCTGTACGGTTCGAGCTGGGACGATGCGTATCCGGGCTTCCTGGAGTGGGCGTGGTTCACGGGCTCGCGCTTCGAGAGCGGGTTCGGCCTCCCGGACGCGCCGGACCTGAAGCGGATGAACCTGCGCCTCGACGCCATCGACACCTACCCCTTCAACCGGTCGGACTCCGTGGACCAGCTGGCCGGACACCCGTACCGGTTCAACCCGGGCACCGGCGTGCCGCGGATCCAGTTCAACGGGCTGGACGGCCACACGAACTTCACGGTGTCCGTGCTGATCAAGGAGAACGCGGGACCGTTCACGATCGTCCGCCCGCCGCTGGACGCGAACAACGACCTGGACTATGTCGTCCCGATGCCGTTCGCGGACCTGAAGTACGTGGGCGTGATCGTCACGAACAGCAAACGCTCCGGCGGCCTCGTCTCGTACACGCTGGACGTGCTGGACGACCCCGCCGGCCTCGATGCGCCTGCGGTCGCCGCCGCGGCGGATCGCCTCCTGCAGGAGGCGCCGGCGCCGAATCCCACGTCGGGGGCGGCGCGCGTGCGCTTCGCCCTCCCGCGGGAGGGACGGGCCACCGTGCGCGTGCTCGACGTGATGGGCCGCGTGGTCCGCACGCTCGTGGACGCCGAGCTCCCGGCGGGTCCGCACGACGTCACCTGGGACGGCCGCGACGCGGCCGGCCGGGCCGTGGCGGCGGGCGTGTACTGGTCGCGGGTGGAGTCCTCGGACACCAGCGTCACGCGCAAGATCACGATGATCCGGTAACGCCGCGGGCCCCGGAACCGGGCCGCGGGCCCGGACGGACGACGGAGGCCCCCCGGGAATCCCGGGGGGCCTCGCCGTTCCGTGCCGCGCGCGGAACCCCGCGCTACGCCAGCGTCTCCGCCTCCCGGTCGGCCGCCGTGAGCGCCTCGATGGACAGCGCGTCGCGCACGTCGGGGTGCACCCAGTGGCCGTTCTCGCGGGCCAGCCGCCCGTCCAGCCAGACGTTCCCGCCGCCGTACGCCGCGGTCTGGATGCACACGAGGTCCCAGTGGATCGCCGAGCGGTTCCCGTTCTCGGTGGTCTCGTAGCACTGTCCGAGCGCCGTGTGGAACGAGCCGTAGATCTTCTCGTCGAAGAGCGTGTCCTTGATCGCGCGGTGCAGCTTCGGATTCAACCCGAACGAGAACTCGCCGATGTACGAGGCCCCCTCGTCGGTGGCGAAGATCTTCCGCAGCTTGTCCACGTCGTTGGACGCGTCGATGTCCGCGATCCGCCCCTTCCGGAAGGTCAGCCGGATCCAGTCCCAGCTCGTGCCCGCGTACAGGGCGCCCGCGTTGTACGTGATGACGCCGTTCACGGAGTCCCGTACCGGCGCGGTGAAGACCTCCCCGTCCGGCAGGTTCATGCGGCCGTCGCACTTCACGACGCCGATGTCCTTGATGGAGAACGTGACGTCCGTGTCCTTCGCGGTGAGGCGGACCTGGTCGGTGCGCTCCATGAGCCCCTTCAGCGGGTCCATCGCCCGCGAGAACCGCTCCCAGTCCAGGTCGCACACCTCGTAGTACAGCCGGGCGAAGGCGTCGCGGCTCATGCGCGCCTGCTGCGCCATCGACGCGCTGGGATACCGCGCCACCACCCACTTCGTGTTCTTGACGCGGTACTCCAGGTGCACCGGGCGCATGTAGTGCTCCCGCTCCCACTTCAGCGCGTCCTCGGGCACGTCCGCGAGGTCGAACGGGTTGTCGGTGCCGTTCACGCGGATGTAGCACTGCATCTGGCGCATCAGGACGTCATGGACGGCGCCCCAGGACTTCACCTGGGACTCGTTCGCCGCGGCCAGGAAGCGGGCGGAGAGCGAGTCGTCCCCCGGCAGCGGGAACGGGATGCCGCCGGCGCGGGTGACCGCGGAGATGGTCTCCCGCAGGAGGCCCTGGGTGCTGCTCCCGCGGAAGTCGAGAAGGACGCGCTCGCCCGGCTGGACGTCGAGGGAGTACTTCACGAAGGTCCGGGCCAGTCTCTCGTCGCGGGGATCGATGCTCACGGCCGTGCCTCCTCCGGTTCCCGAGGGGGAGGCCATCCTAGCGCATCGGCGCGACGCACGGCACCCCGGGCGGTCCCGGGGACCCGCCCGTCAGAACCGGACCCGCGGCGGCCGGTCCTTCTCGATGCGGCGGCGGAGCGCCCGGATCACGGGGTCCATGCGCGGGTCGACGCGGGAGGCCGCCTCGAGCGCCCGCAACGCCCCGGGGACGTCCCGGGAACGCGCGGCGGCAGCCGCATCCAGCACGAGGAGGTACGCGTGCGCGCCGGGATCGGACGGCGGGGTCGCCAGCAGCTCCGCGAGGATGGCCCGCGCGCCGGGTCCGTCCTCCCGCTCCAGCCGGAGCTTCGCCCACGCCAACCGGGCCTCCGGCAGGCCGGCCTCCAGCGGGGCGGCCAGATCCTCCGCGGCGGCATCGAGCCGCCCCTCCACGAGCGCATTCACGCCGCGACGGTATGCGTCCAGGAGGTCGGGACTCGGGGACGGCACTCTATCCAAGGCGAGGCTCCTCGCCCGGTCCTTCGGAGCGCAGCCGGGAGCACTTGAGCGGGGGCCGGCGGGACCGGCCGCAGGCGGTCAGAAGCGGTACACCAGCCCGGTGCCGGCCGCCGCGGAGGCATTCGTTCCCGCGGGGAACTCGAGGACCTCGTAGGTGCCGTGCACATCCACCCGGAGCATCGGGGCGACCTGGAACTCGACCCCGAAACGGCCGAGCCCGCCGAGCTGCGTGTCGTCGATGCGGCGGATGTCCACCGGGTTCCCGCTCGCGTCGGGCACGGCGGCCGGGGGCGCCACCCCGTCCACGGAGTCCACGGTCACCTCGACGCTCGAGAAGCAGACGGCCGCGACCGCGTACGGCACGAAGCGCCATCCCGGCTGCCGCACCGCGTCGAGCCGCACGCCGGCGCGCGCACGACTCGCCTGCACGCTGCCCGTGACCGTCCCGGAGCGGCTGTCGCCGCGGACCGGCTGATCCAGCAGCTGCACGAGCTGGCCGTTCACGTCGTGCGTCGACAACGCGTAGCTGCCCCACACGGAAACGCCGCGCCACACGTGCCAGAAGGCGCCGCCTTCGAAGCCGATCGCGGGATCCGCCTTCTCGACCTCGCTGCCGTCCAGGGAGCCCCAGAGGAGGCCCCCGAAGACGCCCCCACGCGAATCCCCGCGATCGAGCGCGACGGCTTCCGGCGCGGGCGCCGGCTCCATCGTGGTCACGGGCGGCGGGGCGGGCGCATCCGGATCCCCGGACTGCCCCCGGGCCGGGGGACCGGAGACGAGGATGGACAGCAGTGCGACGAGGAACCCTGTGCGAAACGCCGTCATGCCCGACCCCTCCCGAGCCCGAGGGACGCGCCGGCTCCGGGGTCGCGCCGGCCAGCGTTCGAAACGACGGTGGACCATAGCAAAGGGCCCGGAGACCGGCAACGGGGAACCCCCGGGCCGCACCGCGCCCCGCGCCCCTGCGTTGCCGCCGGAGGGAGCGCGTGCTAGTGTCGGCCCGGCGGGTGCATCGATCCCCCGCCTCCGCGCGAACCCCCCTCACCGATCCGGGAGAAGGCATGGCCGTGCGCGTCAAGACGCTCCGGGACACCGGTCTGGACAACGATGTCCTCCTGGCGTTCTACCGGAACATGGTCATGTCCCGGCTGCTCGACGACGAGGAGATCTCGCTGAAGCGGAAGAACCTCATCTTCTTCCAGATCTCGGGCGCCGGGCACGAGGCCGTTCTGACCGCGTTCGGGCACGAGATGCGCGGCGGCCACGACTGGTTCTACCCCTACTACCGGGACCGCGCGCTGTGCCTCATGCTGGGGATGACCCCGCGCGAGATGCTGCTGTCCGCGGTGGCCGCGGTGGACGACCCGAACTCGCACGCGCGGCAGATGCCCAGCCACTGGGGCCACCGGAAGCTGAACATCGTGTCGCAGTCCAGCCCGACCGGCACGCAGGTGCTGCAGGCGGTGGGCTGCGCCGAGGCGGCGCTCCTGTGGGAGAGCCTGCCGGACCTGCCGGACCGGGTCGCGCGGTTCCGTGCGGACGAGGTCACCTACGTCTCGCTCGGCGACGGCACGACCAGCCAGGGCGAGTTCTGGGAAGGCCTCAGCACGGCGTGCACGCGGCGGCTTCCGGTCGTCTTCCACGTCGAGGACAACGGCTACGCCATCTCCGTGCCGGTGGAGCAGCAGACGCCGGGCGGCAGCATCTCGCGACTCGTGGAGCGCTTCCCGGACCTGAAGGTGGCGGAGTGCGACGGGACGGATCCGGTGGAGAGCCTGGCCGCGGTGCGCGAGTGCGTGGGCTGGGCGCGCCAGCGGCGCGGTCCGGCGCTCCTGCACAGCCACGTGACGCGGCCGTACTCGCACTCCCTCTCCGACGATCACCGCTTCTACCGCACGCAACAGGAGCTTGAGGACGAGGCGGCCCGGGACTGCCTGAAGAACTACGCGCGCGCGCTCGTGGAGGCGGAGGTGGCCACCGAGGAGGAGCTCGTGATGCTCCGGGACGCGGTGCGCGCGGAAGTGGCCCGGGCGTCGGAGGAGGCCCTCGCCGCGCCGAAGCCGGAGCCCACGCGGGCGGCCGCCGAGGCCTTCCTGTACTCCCCGGACGTGGATCCCGCGTCGCCGGACTTCGACACCCCCCCCCGGGACGGCGGCGAGAGCGAGTCCGTCGTGGGGCTGATCAACGCGTGCCTCGTCGACGAGATGGCGCGCGACGGCCGGATCGTGGTGTTCGGCGAGGACGTCGCGGACGTCACGCGCGAGAGCGCGCGCGGCGAGGTGCAGGGCAAGGGCGGCGTGTTCAAGGTCACGCACCGCCTGCAGCAGCGCTTCGGCGCGGACCGCGTGTTCAACTCGCCGCTGGCCGAGGCGAACATCGTCGGCCGCGCGATCGGCATGGCCACGCGCGGGCTGAAGCCGGTCGTGGAGATCCAGTTCTTCGACTACATCTGGCCGGCGATGATGCAGATCCGGAACGAGCTCGCGATGCTGCGGTGGCGCTCCGGCGGCGACTTCGCCTGCCCGATGGTGATCCGCACGCCGATCGGCGGCTATCTGCAGGGCGGCGCGGTGTACCACTCGCAGTCCGGGGAGAGCCTGTTCACGCACTGCCCGGGGCTGCGCGTGGTCATGCCCTCGAACGCCCTCGACGCGAACGGCCTCCTGCGCACGGCCATCCGTTGCGACGACCCGGTGCTCTTCCTCGAGCACAAGCACCTGTACCGGCAGCCCTACGCCAAGGGGCCGCACCCCGGCCCGGACTACATGGTGCCGTTCGGGCGCGCGCGCGTGCACCGCGAGGGGTCGGACCTCACGATCGTGACCTACGGCGCGCTGGTCCGGCGCAGCGAGATGGCCGCGAAGCAGCTGGAGGCCGAGGGCATCGACGCGGAGATCCTGGACCTGCGCAGCCTCTCGCCCTGGGACTTCGAGACCGTGGCGGAGTCCGTGAGGCGCACGAACCGCTGCCTCGTGGTGCACGAGGACCACATCTCCTTCGGCTTCGGCGCGGAGGTCTGCGCGCGTGTCGGCGAGGAGCTGTTCGCCTGGCTGGACGCCCCCGTCGCCCGCGTGGCGGGCATGGACACCCCCGTGGCGTACTCGCCCGTGCTCGAGGACGTGATCCTCCCGCAGACCGAGGACGTCGTGGCGGCCGCGCGCCGCCTCATGTCTTGGTAGGGCGCGGCCTCTCCCCCGTACGCGGTTCCGTCCTCGGCGGCCTCGCGCTGGCCGTCCTCGCGGCGGCGCCGCCGGCCTTCGCCGCGCCGCGGGCGATCCTGGACGCGGCCTCCCTCGCGGACGCGCGCGAGGGGCTGGATCACCTGTACCACGCGCGCACGGCGGAGGCGGCGGCCGCGTTCGAGAGGATCCGCGCCCGGCACCCGCGCAGCCCCGCCGCCGACTTCCTGCACGGCGGCATCGCGTGGCACGAGCTCACGACCGGCCCCGAGGGCTGGGCCGGCGAGGGCCCGGCGGAGAAGCGCTTCTTCCAGCGCATGGACGCGGCGATCGCGCTGGGCGAGGCGGCGCTCGAGCGGGACCCGCGGGACGTGTCGGCCCGGTTCTTCACCGGCGGCGCGTACGGATACGAGGCGCGCTACCTCGCCCTCCAGGAGAAGTGGTGGGACGCCTACCGCACCGGCCGCAAGGGGCTGAAGCATCTGGAGCGCGCGGTCGCGGACGCCCCCGCGCTGGACGATCCGTACCTCGGGCTCGGCATCTACCACTACTACGCCGACGTCATCCCGTCGGTCCTCAAGGTGCTGGCCGGGATCGTCGGGCTGGGCGGCGACCGCGAGCGCGGGCTCGCGGAGATCCGCCGGGCGCTCCGCGGCGGGCAGCTCGTGGACACGGAGGCCGCGTTCTTCCTCGCGGAGATCCACACGACGTTCGAGGAGGACCACTGGACCGCGCTGGGCTACGCGCGCGCGCTCCGGGACCGCTATCCGGAGAACGAGCTGTTCACCTGGCTGCACGCGCGCGTTCTCGACGAGCTGTACCTCACGCGCACCGCCCACGCGGAGTGGAAGTCGCTGCGCGAGAAGCCGCGCACGTCGCGCATGCGCGGCTTCCTGGACTACCGGCTCGCGCGCACGCGGCTGGCGAGCGGGGATTTCGAGGGCGCGGCGCGGGACCTGGCCGACCTGCTGGAGCGCGGCCGGCTCGGCAGCCGGCGGATCACGATGTGGGGCCGGCTGCGGTACGGCCTGGCGCTGGACGTGCTCGGCCGGCACGAGGAGGCGCTGACGCAGTACGAGCTGGCGAAGGACCTCGACGCGTCGGATCCGGCGCGGGAGCGCGCGACCGCGCGACTGGAGGCCGGACGGCGGGATCCGTCGGTGGTGTCCCTGCCGGAGCTCGCGGAGGCGGCCCGGATCGTGCGCGCCTCCGGCAGCGGCGGGGAGTCCCGCATCCGCGCGCTGGAGGGCATGGCCACCGGACCGTCCCGCGGGCTGTCGGGCAGCGAGGCCCGCACCTACTTCGGCATCCTGGGCGACCTCGCGATGGCGCGGCTCGTGCGGGGCGACGCGGCCGGCTGCCTGGCCGCGGTGGACCGGGCGCTCGCCGACGCCCGCCGGCCGCCGCGGGAGAGCCGGGCGGAACTGCTGGAGATCCGCGCCCGCGCCCTGCTGCGTCGCGGCCGGACGAAGGAGGCCCTCGCCGACCTGCGCGAGGGCCGCTCCCTCGCCGCCGGGGAGACGAGGGCGCGCCTGGATGCGGAGCGCGACCTCGTGGCCCGCCTGCCGCGGGCCAGCGATCCGGGGCACGGCGCGGCGTCGCTCCGGTTCGAGGCGCCGGACCGCGGCGAGTTCCTGCTGGAGGTGGAGGGCGACTTCCTGCCCGCCGGCACCCGGCTGCCGCTCGGGCTCGACGGCGGGCGCTGGTCCGCGGAGGTGCGGTTCCCGGTACCGACGGCCGTGCGCTACCGCTTCGTCGCGGACGGCTTCGACCGGCGCCCCGACCCGTCCGCGCCGCGCACCGTGCTCGTGGCCGACGAGGCCTGGAGCGAATGGTCCCCGCCGGAGCCGGAGCCTCAGCCGAAGCAGACGAACCCGTCGCCCTCCGGGTAGCCCATCGCCGCGAGGCGCCCGCGGATCAGCGCCCGCGCACCCTTCCGCCCCACCGCCGCGACCACGAACGGGCGCGATCCGCGCGCGAGGCTCTCCGGCGGGAGGACGGGAACGCCCAGCATGCTGCGCCCGAGCTTCGTGTCCGCGATGTCCACGAGCGCGCGCAGCACGGCGCCGCGCCGGCGCAGCGCCTTGGCGGCGCGGATGCCGTCGCGCCCCGCGCCCCACACGACCACGTCCCGGCCTTCGAGGCCCTTCGCCGCGACCAGGTGCGCCGCCTTGCACTCCAGCAGGGAGCGCGGCGAGTACCGCGGGTCCGTGCGCGTGAGCCGGCGGTCGTGGTCGCGCAGGCGCGTCAGCACCGCATCCACCTTCGCGAACCGCGATCCCGCGCGCCACATGCGCAGCCAGAGGTCGTAGTCCTCGGGACCGGCGTCGCGGTAGCCGCCCACGCGCCGCAGCGCGGCCGTCCGCGCGAGCACCGACGGATGCGGAAGCGGCGACTCGACGAAGAGGTCGCGCTCGATCTCGGCGGGCGTGCGCAGCGAGTTCAGCCACGACTCGTACGCGCGGAGGTTCGCCGAGACGGCGCGTTCCCCGAAGAACTCCACACGGCTCGACACCACGTCCACGCCGGGATGCGCCGCGAGGAACGCCGCCTGCCGGGCGAGCCGATCGGGCGCCATGAGGTCGTCCGCGTCCAGGCGCGCGAGGAGCGGCGCTTCCGCGCGGGCCAGCCCGTCGTTGAGCGCCGGCACGAGGCCGCGGGCGGTGCCGCGGATCGCGACGAAGCGCGGGTCGCGTGCCGCGAACGCGGCGGCGACCGCCGGGGAGTCGTCGGCGGAGCCGTCGTCCAGCACGATACAGCGGAAGTCGCCGAGGGTCTGCGCGCGCACGGACTCCAACGCCGCCGCGAGCGTGGCGGCGGCATCCCGCACGGGGATCAGGACGTCGACGGCGGCCAGCGGCGGCGCCTCCCTTCGCGACGCTCAGGCGTCGGCGGTCGCGCGCCCCTTCGCGCGGCCGGCCTCGCGGGCGCGCGCGATCTCGATGTCGGAGAGCGGCGGGGCCGCCAGCGCGTCCACCAGGCCTTCGACCTGCTCCCCGTTCCGGAATCCGGGGATGGCCGACGTGACCGCGGGGTGCGCGAGGACGAATCCCAGCGCCGCGGCGAGCATGCTGCGCCGGCCCTCGCCGCCGAGGAAGCGAAGCCGTCCGGCCCGCTCCACGCGGGCGGCGACCTCCTCCGCGGTGAGCCGGCTGCGCCAGTCCTCCGGCTCGAACCGGGTGCCGCGGGTGACGCGCCCGGACAGGAACCCCCACGCGAGCGGCGTGGACGCGATGACCCCCATGCCGCGCGCCGCGGCCTCGTCCAGCACGGCGGCGGCGCCCTGGTGCAGCAGGTTGTAGTGGATCTGCAGCGTGTCCAGCCGCCCGGTCCGGACGAGCCGCAAGGCGCCGTCCACGTCCAGCCCGGCGCTGACGCCGGCCATCCGGATGCGCCCGCGGGTCTTCAGCTCGTCCAGCGCGTCCAGCGCAGCCGATGTCTCGTCGCCCTCCAGCGGGACCCGGTGGAGCTGGAACAGGTCCAGCACGTCCGCCCGGAGGCGCCGCCGGGACCGTTCGCACGCGGCGCGCAGGTGGTCCGGGGACACGTCCGGGAGCCACTTCTCCACGCCGTCCGGCACCCAGCCCGCCTTCGTGGCGAGCACGACCTGGCCCGCGCGGTCCGACAGCGCGTCCCCCAGCAGCCGCTCCGCGCGGCCGAGCCCGTAGGAGTCCGAGGTGTCGAAGAAGTTGACGCCGAGCTCGAGCGCGCGGCGCAGCGCGCGGTGCGCCTCGCTGTCCGGCACGCGGCCGTATCCGGTGGGCTGCCCGGCCAGGATGACCGAGCCGCCGAGCGGCCACGTGCCGAGCCCGAGGCGGGAGACCTTCGGGCCGTTTCTTCCGAGGGGGCGGTACTCCATAGGCGAAACAAGATACCATGGAAGCCCGTGGCGTCCATTGCGGTGCCGGAACCGCGCGCGCACGGACGGGGTTCACGCCGGGTCGAGGGAGGAGCGGACGTTGAGCGAGCGCCGGGATGGGGAGTGGCGGGCCTGGCTGCGCATGGCCGCGCTCGTCGTGCTGGCGTCCCTCGGGATGCGCGCGGTCGTCGTCGAGGCGTTCGTCGTGCCCTCGGGGTCGATGCGGCCCACGATCGTCGAAGGGGACCACCTCCTCGGCTCGAAGTTCCGCTACCGCTTCTGGGAGCCGCGCCGCGGCGAGGTCGTGGTGTTCCGGCCGCCGGACGAGGCCCGACGCATCGGCCGCGCGGATGCCACGCGCTACGTGAAGCGCGTGATCGCCGTGGCGGGCGACGAGGTGGAGATCCGCGCCGGCGTCGTGCGCGTGAACGGGCGCGTCCTGACCGAGCCGTACGTGGCGGAGGCGCCCGCGTACGTGTTCCCGGCGCAGCGCGTGCCGCCCGGGCACGTGTTCGTGCTCGGCGACAACCGCAACGAGTCGCTGGACAGCCATCGCTGGGGATTCCTCCCCTGCGACGCGCTGCTGGCGCACGTCTTCGCACGCTACTGGCCGCCGCAGCGCATCGGCGGTCTCTGACCGGAGGAGACCCGGATGGACCCCCGGACGAAACGGACGATCCGCGAGTGGACGAACACGGTCGTGTCCACGGCGGTGATGTTCCTGGTGCTGCGCGCGGTCGTCGTCGAGGCGTACGACGTGCCCACCGGCTCGATGCGGCCCACCATCCTGGAGCACGAGCGCATCCTCGGCACGAAGTTCCACTACTGGTTGTGGGAACCGGAGCGCGGGGACGTGGTCGTGTTCCGCACGCCGCCCGCCGTGCGCGCGATGCAGGCCGACGGCGGCAGCGATCGCCTCCTGAAGCGGATCGTCGCCGTGGCGGGCGACACGGTGGAGGTACGCGACGGCGCCGTGTGGGTGAACGGCGCGCGGCAGGAGGAGCCCTACCTCCTGGAACCGCCGCACTACCTCCTGACGCCCGTCCTCGTCCCCGAGCACCACGCCTTCGTCCTCGGCGACAACCGCAACAACTCCCTGGACGGTCACGTCTGGGGCTTCCTCCCGGAATCCGCCCTGCTGGCCCGCGGCTTCGCGCGCTACTGGCCCCCGTGGAGGATAGGGGCGCTGTAGCGCTGCCCGGCCGCGCGCCCGGCGTCCGTGCGGGACGGAGGCGGGCGGCGGGCCGCGAGGGCCCGGATAGGCCGGCGGGTCGGATGCCCCTCTCGCGGGCCTCTGCGCGTGAGCGCACCGCGCCCTGCGGGCGCGTGGCGCGCATGCTCGAACGCCCGCGACCGGGACACCGGGCCGCCCGCCCCGTCCGTTGTCGCCGCCCCCCCCGCGAGCGGTCCCGCCCCACCACGCCATGCTCGGTCGCCGGAAGGGGGCAGGCCCAAAGCCTCCGTGCAGCGTCGCCCCGCGCGACGGAACGCACCCGCGCGACGACCCCACGAACGCCACCCATGCCGGGGTAGCCACTCGTCCCCAACCGAGCCGCAGGGGGTCCGCCCCATCCGCCGTCGCCTTGCCCCCCGCGGACCGCCTGCGGTTCGCTACTCCCGCCCGACGCCGAAGTACTCGGCCTGCGGGTGGTGGAACACGACGGCGGACACCGAGGCCTCGGGGTCCATCATGCATCCCTCGGTGAGCTCGACGCCGATGTCCTCGGGCCGCAGGAGGCGCCAGAGCGTGGCCTGGTCCTCGAGGTCCGGGCACGACGGGTAGCCGAAGGACACGCGGCGCCCGCGGTACTTCGCGCGGAAGCGGTCCATCATGGTGGCGCCTTCGGGATCGGCGAAGCCCCAGTCCGCGCGGAGCTTCGCGTGCAGCATCTCCGCGTACGCCTCCGCGCCCTCCAGCGCCAGGGCCTGCACGGCGTGGCTGCGCAGGTACTCGCCGCGGTGCTTCAGGTCCTCCGACCACGCGCGCACGCCTTCGCCCATCGTGGTGACGAACAGCGCCACCCAGTCCTCGCCGGTGCCGCGCTCCTTGACCCAGTCCGCGAGGCACAGGCCGTCGGGCTTGCGCTGGCGCCGGAAGGCGAACTCGCCGGCGGGCGCGCCCGACGCGTCGAGGAGCCGCACCGTGTTGCCGTCGGCCTCCGCGCGGAACCACTGCCACACGGCGCGCGCGTGCAGCCGGCCGCGCTCGCCCTCGGCCTGGATGTCGCGCACGAGCGCATCGAGATCGCGCGCGCGGGGATCGCCCTGCTCCAGGAGCTTCTCGAACTTCCCCCGCAGCCCGAGATGGCGGCCGTGCAGGACCTGCGGGTTGATCCACGGCCAGATGGCGCGCAGGTCCGCGTCCCGCTCCACGTGCCGCTCGAGGTCCGGCGGCCTCGGCGGGCGGTCCACCACGACGAGGTTCGTGCTCCGCTTCGTGCCCGGATCGTGGTCCTCGCCGGTCGCGGCCGGGCGCGCCGCGGCCCCGGCGGCGCGGGCCTTCGTCTCCGCCACGAGCGCGTCCAGCCCGCCGTTCGCGCCGCGGATGCGGTCCGCCAGCGACAGCCCCGACATGGCGTCCTTCGCGTAGAAGACCTCGCCGCCGTACGCCGGCGCGATCCTCGCGCGCGTGAACGTGTCCGACAGCGCGGCCCCGCCCACGAGCAGCGGCGGGGTCACGCCGGCGCGGGACATGTCCTCCGCCGTCGTCACCATCATCTGCGCGCTCTTCACGAGCAGCCCGGACAGCCCCACGATGTCGGGCGACAGCTCCGCGCACTTCTCGATCAGCGTCTCCGGAGGGATCTTGATGCCGAGGTTCACGACGTCGTAGCCGTTGTTCGCCAGCACGATCTCCACCAGGTTCTTGCCGATGTCGTGCACGTCGCCTTTCACCGTGGCCAGCAGCACGCGCCCCTTCGTGGACGCGGAGTTCCTCTCCATGAGCGGCTCGAGGTGCGACACCGCGGCCTTCATGGCCTCCGCGCTCTGCAGCACCTCGGCCACGATCAGCTGGTTGTCGTTGAACAGCCGGCCCACCTCGGCCATGCCGGCCATCAGCGGCCCGTTGATGATGTCCAGCGGCGCCGCGCCCTCGGCCAGCTTCCGCTCCAGGTCCGCGACCAGCCCGTCCTTCGTGCCCTCCACGATGTAGCGCCCCAGCCGCTCGTCCAGCGGCAGCTCGGGCGCTCCGGCGCGCGCCGGCTTGGCCTTCGCCTCCCGGAAGTGCGCGGCGAACGCCGCGACCGGATCCTCGCCGCGGCGGAACAGCAGGTCCTCGCACAGCTCGCGCTCCTCGGGCGGGATGAGGTTGTAGCGCTCGATCTTCTCGGAGTTGACGATGGCGAAATCCAGGCCCCGCTTCGTGGCGAGGTACAGGAACACCGAGTTCAGCACCTCGCGCCCCGCCGGCGGCAGCCCGAAGCTCACGTTCGAGATGCCGAGGATCGTGCGCGTGCCCGGGAACTCCGCCTTCAGGAGCGGGATGGCCTCGAGCGTCTCGATGGCGCTGCCCGCGTACGCCTGGTCCCCCGTGCCCACCGGGAACACGAGCGGGTCCCACACGATGTCCTCGGGAGCCAAGCCCCACTTGCCGGTCAGGAGCGCGAAGCTGCGGCGCGCGATCTCCAGCTTCCGCTCGCGCGTGACGCCCATCCCCTGCACGGGATCCTCGTCGATCGTGCCCACGACCACGGCGGCGCCGTACCTGCGGATCAGCGGGCACACCTTGTCGAAGCGGTCCTCGCCGTCCTCCAGGTTGATCGAGTTCACGATGCACTTGCCCTGGCACCAGGTCAGCGCGAGCTCGATCGCCTCGGGGCTGGTCGTGTCGATCATGATCGGCGCCTTCACCATGCGCACCAGCTTCGCGTAGAAGCGGTCCACGTCCGCCTGCTCGTCGCGGTCCGGGTTCTGCAGGTTCACGTCCACGACCTGCGCGCCGCCCTTCACCTGCCGCCGCGCGATCTCCGCCGCCTCCTCGAACCGGTCCTCGTCGATGAGCCGCTTGAACCGGCGCGAGCCGATCACGTTCGTCCGCTCGCCCACGAGCACGGGCCGCACGTCGTCGGTCACCTCCAGCGCCTCGATGCCGGAGACGAGGGTGCGGCGCACGCGGCGCGGACGGCGGGGCTTCGCGGCGTCCGCGACCTCGCGCAGCGCGCGGATGTGGTCCGCGGTGGTGCCGCAGCACCCGCCGATCACGTTCACCCACCCCGCCTCCAGGAACCGCGCGATGGCGCCGGCCAGCTTCGCGGGCCCCTCGCCGTACCGGCCGTCCGCGTCCGGCAGCCCGGCGTTCGGCACGCAGCTCGTGAAGCACCACGCCAGCCCGGCGAGGCTGCGCAGGTGATCCGTCATGAACTCGGGGCCCGTGGCGCAGTTCAGTCCCACGGAGAGCAGCGGGTAGTGCGACACCGCCGCCCAGAACGCGTCCACGTCCTGGCCGCCGAGCATGGTGCCGGTGGGCTCGATCGTGCAGGACAGCATCACCGGGACGCGCACGCCGGCGAGCGCGCTCGCCTCGTCGATCCCGATCAGGGCCGCCTTCGCGTTGCGCGTGTCCTGCTGCGTCTCCACGAGGAGCGCGTCCACGTTCCCCTCGAGCAGCCCGACGGCCTGCTCCCGGAACGCGGCGACGAGCTCGGGGAACGTGATCCCGCCGGTCACGCTGATGGCCTTGGTGGTGGGGCCCATGGAGCCGGCGACGAAGCGCGGCCGACCCGCCGTGGACCAGGACGCCGCCGCGTGCTTCGCGATCTCCGCCGCGCGCCGGTTGATCTCGCGGGTTTTCCCCGCGAGGCCGTACTCCGCCAGCACGATGGGCGTGCCGCCGAAGGTGTTCGTCTCCACCATGTCGGCGCCCGCCTCGAGGTACGCGGCGTGCAGGTCCGCCACCACGTCCGGGCGGGTGAGGACGAGGTTCTCGTTGCACCCGTCCAGCGCGGGCCCGCCGAAGTCCTCGGCGGTGAGGTTCCGCGCCTGCAGCCCGGTCCCGGTGGCCCCGTCGAGGACGAGGACCCGCTCCGCGACGAAGTCCGCCAGCTCGCCGCCGGTACGGCGGGCGGGAACGGGGCCGGCGAGGTCGACGGACGGCATGGGGGTCTCCCGGGGGTGGTCGGGCGCGCGGGCAGGCGGGCGAGGAACCAATCTACACGACCCGGCGCGCGCCGTAAAAAGGGGGGCCACGATGCGCGGGGCCGGTGCTACGGTCGGCGCCCATGTCCGTTCTTCCCTCCCTGATCCGGAATTCGGGGCTCCTCCTCGCGGGCACCGCCGCGGCCAAGGGGCTCGTGCTCGTGGCGACCCTGCTGCTCGCGCGGCGACTCGGGCCCGAGGGGTTCGGGCTGTATTCCCTCGTGTTCGCCTACCTGGCCTTCTTCGAGCTCTTCGCGGACGCCGGGCTGGACTCCGTGCTCGTGCGGGACCTCGCGCGGCGGACCGCGGACGGGGCGCGCCGGCTGGGCGACGCGCTCGTGCTGCGCTCGGCCCTGACGGTCGCGGCGGTGCCGGTGGCGGCCGTGCTGTTCCCCGCGATCACCGGACGCCCGGACGGGGCGTGGCTGGTCGCGCTGGGCGGGGCGGCGCTGGTCGCGTCGAACCGCCGGCCCTCGCTCCGATCCCTGCTGGAGGCGCCGTACCGCACCGCGTTGCGGATGGGTTGGCCCACGCTCCTCGGCGTGCTGGCCGAGGCGCTGCACGTGGGGCTGCTGCTCGCGTGGCTGCCGGCCGGCGGCGTGCCGCGGGCCGTGGCGGCGCAGGCCGTGGCGTCGTTCCCCTTCTTCGTGATCCTGGCGATCCTCGCGAAACGGCAGGGCGCCGTGGTGCTGCGCCCGGACGCGGCGCGGCTCGGGGCCCTGTTCGCCACGGCGCTGCCGCTCCTGGCGATGCTGGCGGTGAACGTCGTGCTCGCGCGCGTGGACGTCGTCATGCTGGAGGTGATGCGCGGCACGCGCGAGGTCGGGCTGTACTCCGCGCCGGTGCGCATCGTGGAGATCGCGAACCTGCTTCCGATCCTGCTGATGACGTCCGTGTACCCGCTGTTCGCGGCGAGCCACCCGCATGATCCCGTGCGCGTGGACAAGCTGCTCCGCGGGAGCCTCCGGGTCCTCGGGACCGTGCTGGTGCCGCTCGCCGCCGCCGAGATCGTCTTCGCGGAACCGCTGATCTCGGCGCTGTTCGGGCTGTCCTTCGCGGCGTCCGCGCCGGTGCTGGTGGTGCTGGCGTTGTCCGAGGTCTTCGTGTTCGCGGACATCGTGCTCACGGCGCGGTTCCTCGCCACCGGCGCCGAGCGGGCGAACCTCGTCCTCGTCGCGATCGCCGCCGCGGCGAACGTCCTCGGGAACCTGTGGCTCATCCCGTCCGAGGGCGCCCGCGGCGCCGCGCTCGCCACGTTGGGCGCGTACGCGCTGCGCGTGGCGGCCGGCGTGCTGTTCCGGGAGACCCGCGCCGCCACGCGCACCGCCGCGCTGAGCCTCCTGCCCGCGGTCGTCGCCGGCACCGTCTGCTTCGCGCCCGCCTTCCTCGTGGAGCCGCTGCGGCCGGTGTGGTTCGCGCTCGGGCTGGCGGCGTACCCCGTGGGGCTGTACCTCCTGGGCTCGTTCCGCCTGCGGGACCTGACGCAGCTGCGGGACGCGGCGCGGGCGGCCGCCGAGGGGCGCGTGGATCCGGGCGATCTCCCGACGCGCCCGGACATTGGCCATGACGCCGACCCGCGGTAGAGTGGCTCGTCCGGACGCCGGGGCGGTCCGGTCGCGCGCGCATCGGCCCCGGCGGGAGGAGTTCGTGCGGGTCCAATCACGCCGCGCCGCCGCGGCCGGGGTCGTGGCGCTCGCGCTGGCCGCCCTGTCCGGGCCGGCGCTCCCGTCCGGAACCGCCCGCGCCGAGCCCGCGGCCCCGCCAACGACGCTGCCCACCGCGCCGGTGCGGGATGTGGAGGCCCGGGACCGGCTGTTCCAGCGCGGGCTCCCGGTGGCTCCGGAGTCGTTCTCCCCCACGGGCGATCACTTCGCGCACCTGCACTTCGTGCCCGGAGGGTGGCTGAAGCGCCGACCGCAGCGCTGCGCGTTCGTGCTGGACCTCGGCACGACGGAGCATCGGGCCGTCCCCACGCCGGAAGGGACCGCGGAGCGCCTCGGCGGCTGGGATCCCACGGGGCGCTACCTGCTCGTGGAAGCCACGAGCCGCGGACTGCTGTACGCGTTCACGGGGGACTTCACCACGTACCACTGGGTCTGGGACGCGGTCACGGCGACGTACGTGTCGCGGCGCCCGTTCACGGGCATGCGAGACGGCCAGCGCTTCCGGTGGAAGGCGCCGGACCTGTACCACGGCGTCTGGAACGAGAACCATGAGGCGCAGGTGGTCCCGCTGTTCGAGGGGGAGCTCGCGCGGCAGTACGAGGCGCTCGAGGCCGGGCTCGCGCGCGAGGACGACCGCCGCCGGGCGCTGGCCGAACGGCTCGCCGTGCGCCAAGGGGACGGCCCGCTCAAGCCGCTCGCGGAGGTGCTGGAGCGCCTGGACACGCATTGGACGCAGCGCGGCCAGCGGGATCCGGTGATCTCGGACCTCTTCGGGGACCGCCCGGACCTCCTGTGCCGGGTGGGCGACGAGTGGGTCCGCATCACGGAGGAGACCGAGCACGTGGCGGTGCTCGACCACGGTCTCGCGCTGATCACGCGGCACGGGGGGCGGCAGCTGCTGCTCGACGTGGAGGCGAACCAGGTCCTGCCGCTGCCGCCGCCGCCGCCCGGCTGGGTGGAAATCCTGGACACGCGCTGGGACCGGACCGGCGGGTACTACGACGAGGGCGACCCGCTCCCCCGCGATCTGCAGTACCGGCGCTCGTGGGACGCGGGCGGCGGCACGGCGACGTACTTCAATTTCGTGCTGCGCGACCGGTCGCGGGCGCTGCTCCTGTATCCGTTCGACGGCGCGAAGCGCGTGCTGCGCATCGTGGACCTGCCCGCGTCCTGGCAGCGGGGCGGCGGAGCGGCCGGGCCCGCCGCGGCGGACAGCGCCGCCGACGCGCCGGACGCCGCGGAGCGCCCGGGGGTCAGCCCGACCGCCACTCCGGATCGCGAGGACGGTTGACGGCGCCGCCGATCGCCGCGGCCATCGCCGGCGGCGAGACGGCCGCCGCCGCGCGGTGCAGGCGGTTCAACCAGCCGATCACGAACACGCGGCGCCCCGTGTCCAGCCCCGCGAGGATCCCGCGCGCCACCTCCTCCACGGAGCTCGAGGGAAGCGGCCGCGCGCGCCGGTCCGCACCCGCCGTCTCCAGGAAGCCGGTGGACACCGTGCCGGGGCACGCGACGGCGACCCGCACGCCGGTCCCCTTCAGCTCGACGTCCAGGGCGTGGGTCCAGGCGATGAGGTGGGCCTTGGTGGCCGCGTAGGTGGCGAGCCACGGCACCGGCGCGAAGCCCGCGGTGGACGCGACGTTGAGGATGCGCCCGTGCCCGCGGCGGATCATCCCCGGCAGGAGGACTCCCGCGAGAATCGCGGGCGCGACGGTGTTCAACCGGATCATCGCGGCTTCGCGTTCCAGGCCCTGGTTGCCGAACGGCCCGTACACACCGAAGCCGGCGTTGTTCACGAGGAGGTCCACCGTGACCTCGAGGGCGGCGAAGGACCCCGGCAGCGAGCGCGCGGCGTCCTCCGCGGACAGATCCACGACCCACGGCACCGCCCGCACGCCGTGTTCGCGCGCGAGGATCGCGGCCAGGGACTCGAGCGGCTCCCGGGATCGCGCGGCCAGGATCACGTCCATCCCGCGGGCCGCGAGGAGCTTCGCGACCTCGCGTCCGATCCCGCCGCTCGCGCCGGTGACGAGGGCGGCGCCTCCCTGTCCGCGGTACCCGGCCACGCTCCACCTCCCGTGCGATCGGGCGAGCATGTTCGATCCGGCACGCGGCGGCAAGCACGGGCGCGCGGGCCGCGGTACACTTCGCCCCTTCCCCGGGAGGTGACCATGCGCTTCGGAATCCCCGCCGCCCTCGCGGTGCTCGCGCTGGCCGCCGCGCCCCGCGCCGCACCGGCGGTGAATGCGGAGGCGTCCGGCCCGGTGGATGCCGCTCTCGCGGCGCGGGTCCGTGCGGCCGTGGCGCCCGACTCCGTGCGGGCGACCCTGCGCGGGTTCACGGGAAGAGGCCGCGAGCTGCCGCTCGTGGACGGGCCCGTCACGTCGTTCCGCGTGGCCGCGGATCTCGCGGCCGGGTCGTTCCGCGAGGACACCGGACGCCCGCCGCACGCGTTCACGCAGCGGCTCGTCGGCCGTCTCGCGTGGGAGGGCGCGGGCGGGCCGCGTCCCGCCGGCGCGGAGGCCACGGCCCGCATCGGACGCCGCTTCGCGGAGCGTTCCGCGCCGTGGGCACCCGCGCTCGTCGCCGACTCGCTCGTCTCCGCCGGCGTCACGACCGAGGGATGGGTGCGGCTGGCGGTGCCCGCGGATCCGGAGCGCGAGTGGCTGGTGGACCCGGAGACCGGCCGGGTGATGCGGTACGTGGACCGCGCGCCGGGCGCGGCGCCCGTGGAGGTGGACTACTCCGACTGGCGCGAGACCGGCGGCGCCTCGTGGCCCTTCCGTGCCACCGTGTTCGTGGGGGGGCACGCGGTGCGCGAGACCGTGTGGGACCGGGTCGAGCCGTCCCGGGACCTGTCCGGCGAGCAGTTCCTCCCCGGCGGCAAGTCGGATCTCTGAAGCGCGGTCCGCCTCAGCCGCGCCGGCGCCGGATCTCGGTGCGGATGCGCTCGAGGTCGTGCGCGTCCCGCACGTGCACGACGTGCGGGCGCGACACGGTGACGGGCAGGAGGCTCGGGTGCACGTCGAGCTCCACCACGACACCGTCGTCCTGGACGCGGCACTCCCAGTGCATGCGAAGGCGCCGTCGGCCGGCCCGCAGCACGCTGCTGCCCGACGAGTGCCGGAGTTCGCGCAGATCGTTCTCCAGCAGCAGCCGTTCGATCTCGCGCACCGCGTGCGCGTCCGTGGTCTCCAGATCGATGAAGGACGGCGACAGGAAGGGGAGATACCCCGCGGCGAACGCGAGCACGATCCACGCCGGCAGCGGCAGCCACCCGGTGCGCGTGACGAAGACGTACACGGTCAACAGGCCGGCGAGGACGAGCGCGCCGTAGAGCGGCCGCCCGACGCCGCGACCTCGCCACTCGATGTCGTGATCGAGGATCGTGAAGACGGCCCCCGCCGCGAGCCCGGCGGCGGCCATCCACAGCAGGGCGACCATGGCTTCCCCCCGTTCGGGGATCGGCGCGGCGTGGTCGGGGAATGAGCGGTCGGCCCGCGGCGGGCCGGGAACCGGGACGCGCCGGACCCTCGCCTCTAGCGGATCGGCAGGAACGGGTTCGCGGGAACGCTCTCGCCGATCGGACGGCCGTGCGCGTCCACGGTGAAGGAGAAGACGACCATGCGGGACGCCGCCCGGGGGCGGCCCCGCGCCACCTCGCGGACGCGCCAGGCCAGCGGCTCGCCGGCCGGGATGCCGGCGAAGACCTCCTCCGGGACGATCTCCAGCGGCGGCCCCTCCAGCGGACCGGACTGCCAGAAGACCTCGTAGTTGGAGCTGAACAGCACGACCTGGGCGAGGTCGACGTCGTCCCCTCCCGGGGTCCACCGGAACACGGTGGGCGGCGCGGGAAGCTCCCCCTCGGGCTCGAGCGGCACGGGAAGCGGCGTGTCCGGATCCACGGCGCCGGAGGGCTCCGGACGGAAGTTCCCGGCCACGTCCCCGCCGAGCGCCAGGGCCGCGGCGCCGGCGAGCAGCACGAGGGTCCAGGGCCGGGCCGCTGCGGGTTCGGTCACGGGCGACTCCTCCGGAATCATGGAGTCTAGCGCGGGGCCGACGGAGGTCAAGCGACCGCGTCCACGTTGCGGATCCCCTCGAGCAGCGCGAGGAACGCGGCCGCCGGCGGCGACGCCGTGCGGCGGCGGTCGCGCACGGCGGCCAGCACGCGCTCCAGCCGACGCCCGGCCACGGGCAGGATCGCGAGGTGCCCGGCGCGCACGTCCGCCGCGACGGAGCGCGCCGGCAGCACCGCGCAGCCCAGCCCCACCGCGACGAGCTTCTTGATGGCCTCCGGGCTGGACATCTCCATCGCCACGCGCGGCGACAGGCCCTCCTCGGCGAAGCGCGCGTCGACGGCGCGGCGCGTGACCGAGTCCCGCTTGAACCCGAGCAGGGGCACGGCGGCGAGATCCGCCAGGGAAACGCGGCGCCGCGCGGCCAGCGGATCGCGCCGGGCGATCACGAAGTCCAGCCGCTCGCGGAAGAAGGGATCGGCGGCGAAGCCGTCCGGCACCGGCGCCTCCACGTCGCCGACGCGGTGCGAGACGATCGCGACCTCGATGGCGCGCGCGCGCAGCAGCGAGAGCAGCGGTTCGCTCCCCTCGACGTGCACGGAGAGCTCGGCCTCGGGGTGGCGCCGCCGGAAGGCGCGGTAGACGCGCGGAAGCACGTAGATGCTCGCCACGTCCGTCGTCCCCAGCTCCAGCCGGCCCCGCACCACGCCCCGCGCGCGATCCAGCAGGGCGGGCAGCGCATCCACCTCGGCGAGCGCGCGGCGGGCGGGCTCCAGCAGGTCCGCCCCCGCCGGCGTCAACGCGACCCGGCGGCCGCCGCGATCGAAGAGGCGGGCGGCAAGGTCCCGCTCCAGGGCGGCCACCCCCTGGGAGACGGCCGGCTGGCTGATCGCGAGACGACGGGCCGCGCGGCGGAAGGAGCCCTCCTCCGCCACCGCCACGAAGTACCGGAGCGTGCGCAGGTCCATGCCGCGAGTATAACGGCGGCGCACTCTTCGTGCCGGCGGGATCGATGGCCGTTATCGGATGGCGGCGACCGCCGGGGCGGGTGGAGCGCACCCGCCCCGGCGAGGACTCAGCTGGTGGACTTGGCCTTGCCGCAGCTCGAGCGGCTGGGGCACTTGCCGCAGTCCGGCCCCGCGGCCTTCGCGTCGGCGACCTCCACCGTCTCCAGCTTCGCGTCCGGCGCCACCTTCGTGACGACGGCGGCGATCGCGTCGGCGTCGGTCTTCGCGGTGTCGAACGTCACGAGGAACCGGCCCTTCTCCGCATCCGCCTTCGCCGTGAGGAGCCCCTCGGCCTTCGCCAGCGCCGCCGTGAGCTTCTTCACGGACTCCTCTCCCAGGTCGGGCACCGCGAACACGGCGGTCTTCGCCGCGGGCACGGGGGCCTCGTCCTGCTTCGGGGCGTCCTCGGCCCGCGCCAGCACGGCGAAGGCGAGCACGCAGGTCAGGGTCGTCACGATCGGATGCATGCGCATGGGTTCCTCCTCCTGGATCAGTCGTCCACCTTGGTGCCGTCCACTTCCCGGACGGCGTACGTGCCGAACCGGTACTCCTGCGACGCCTCGTCGTACACCGGGCCTTCCAGCGCCTCGGTCAACGCGGCCACATCCGTGACCGCCGGGTCGAAGCGGATCTCCACGCGGCCACCGGACGCCCACGCCGTGAATCGCTTCACGCCCGGCAGACCCGCCAGCTGCTGCGCGGCGCCCGCCGCGGTGTCCACGCACCGCACGCCGCGGACCGCCAGACGCACCGCCCGGACTCCCGCATCGTCGGCGCCGGGTTCGAAGTCCCGGACCACGCTCGGTCGCTCGACGAAGCGGGCGCCGGCCACGCCGGCCGCGGCCGCGAGCGCCACGAGCGCCGGGACGACGAGCCGCGGGACCTTCATCGACCGGTCCCCTTCCAGTGCAGCGCCAGGGCGTCGTCGCCGCACGCGTCGGTGCACTCCAGGCAGAGCGTGCACTCGCCCGATCGGATCTCGCCGGCGCGCGCGATGTCGATCCCCTGCGGACACGCGCGGTCGCACGCCCGGCACGACGAGCATGCGCCGGCGTCCCGCACCAGGCGCAGGCGGCCGGCGGTCGCGAACGGCCAGATCGCCGTGCCCAGCGGGCAGAGGTAGCGGCACCAGACCATCGGCATCGCGAACCCGGCGAGGACGAGGCCGCCGAGGATCGCGTAGCTCCAGGCG
This sequence comes from uncultured Gemmatimonadota bacterium, assembly GCA_964471155.1. Taxonomy (GTDB): domain Bacteria; phylum ARS69; class ARS69; order ARS69; family ARS69; genus CAYYFX01. Next base: position 36,344 of record CAYYFX010000031.1, read on the forward strand.
CGCACGTCGTGCCCGTGGGCGCTGAACAGGACGTAGTAGGGGTCGTACCCGCGGAACACGAGCTCGCCGGTGGTCCAGGTGGCGGCCAGGATCACGACGAGTACCGCGCTCCGCAGCCCGATGCGCAGCGCGCGGTCCACGCCGGGCGGCAGCCGCCACGCGCCGCGGAACCCGCGGCGGCGGAAGAGCCGCCGCGCGAGCCGCGCCTGCCACTCCGACAGGGCGCCGACCGGGCACGCCCAGCCGCAGAACGCCTTGCGCGCCAGCAAGGTCAGCCCGATCAGCGCGAGGAACAGCGCGAGGTTCGTGGCCCCCGCCGCGCAGGTGAACCGCTGGCGCGTCACGAACGCCCAGGCGGTTTCGAGGCCGCCGAACGGGCAGTAGGTCTCCACGGACACCGGGGAGTCGCCGCGGGCGAACCGGAGCCCGGTGACGACGGCGGCGAGCACGACGGCGAGCTGGATGGCGGCCCGGAGCCGCCCCAGCAGCCCGGCGCTCGGCGTCTCGGCCCGCCCGGCCCGGGGGCGGGCGCGGCGGGGGGACGGGGTCGGGTCGGATCCGGTCAGGGCGGTCTCCTCGATTCCTGTGCGCCTGGTCCACAATTTACCTCATACCCCGCCGGGCGAGCCACGGTTCCGGGGGGGCCGGTGGCTGGCGGCCCGCCCCGTCCCCGCCCTTCGGCGGTGCTCCACCCGCCGCCGACCCGCGGGGCCTGCCGGAGGCTCCGTCCGCCCGCCCCCGGCCCCCGCGCCCCTCTTGATCACCATTCCCTATCACTTCGACAAGAAACATCGATTGGACCGATCGGACCGTCCGGCCGTAGGTTGCCGATCAGCGCATCCTGCCGGACGGCGGGAGCGGAACGGGAACCGGAGGGGTTCGGATGACCGTCGACATCAAGCCCGCGAAGGGCAAGCTGGGCGTGCTGCTCCCGGGCATGGGAGCGGTCGCCACCACGTTCATCGCGGGGGTCGAGGCCGTGAAGGCCGGCCTCGGCGCGCCGATCGGGTCGCTCACGCAGATGGGCACCGTGCGCCTGGGCAAGCGCACCGACAACCGCTCCCCGCGGATCAAGGACCTCGTGCCCCTCGCCGAGCCCGGCGACCTCGTGTTCGGCGGCTGGGACGTCTTCGAGGACAACGTGTACGAGGCGGCGTGCAAGGCCGGCGTGCTGGAGCGCCCGCTGCTCGACCGGCTGCGTCCCGCGCTCGAGGCGATCCGTCCGATGCCCGCGGTCTTCGACCAGCGCTACGTGAAGAAGCTGCACGGGACGCACGTGAAGAAGGGCGACTCCTGGATGGAGAAGGCCCGCGCGCTCATGGACGACATCGAGCGCTTCAAGAAGGCGAACGGCGTGGACCGCTGCGTGATGGTGTGGTGCGCCTCCACCGAGATCTACATGGAGACGAAGCCGGTCCACCGCACGATCGAGGCGTTCGAGCTGGGCCTGATGGAGAACGATCCGGACATCGCGCCCTCGATGGTCTACGCCTACGCGGCCATCAAGACCGGCACGCCGTACGCGAACGGCGCGCCCAACCTGTCGTGCGACATCCCCGCCCTGGTGGAGCTCGCGAAGCGCGAGGGCGTTCCGATCGGCGGCAAGGACTTCAAGACCGGCCAGACCCTCATGAAGACCATCCTCGCCCCCGGCTTCAAGGCGCGCCTGCTCGGCCTGCACGGGTGGTACTCCACCAACATCCTGGGCAACCGCGACGGCGAGGTGCTGGACGACCCCGAGTCCTTCAAGACGAAGGAGACGTCGAAGCTCGGCGTGCTGGAGCACGTGCTGCAGCCGAAGCTGTACCCGGAGCTGTACGGCGACATGCACCACGTCGTCCGGATCAACTACTACCCCCCCCGCGGCGACAACAAGGAAG